>JBGSIK010000055.1:0-3846 GCA_041742575.1 Candidatus Krumholzibacteriia bacterium | reverse complement strand
CCGCGAGACCGGGATCCACGCAGTCACGGCGGCGACGCTCATAGCGGCCGGCTTTCCGGCCGCGCAGCCGGTCTCGAGTCTTCACCTCTTCCGTCGCGACTACAACGGCAACACTTACCAAGAAACCGTCACCGACGTCGCCTGCACCGTGCGCGAAGTCGCGGGCGGAACGTCCGGTGTCTTCGACGGGCAGGACCTTCTCGTTTTCTACGCGCAGAGGCTCCGCGACGATCCCTCACGCGGAGACACCATCGAACAGTTCTCCGACCACAACGTGTATTGGCTGGGAACCTCCGGCGGCCCGGCCATGGACCGGCAGGCCCTTTCGCCGGGATTCCTGTCGGCGGACACAGCGTCGGTCACGTTTCCGATCTCGGAGCATTTCGAGGCCGACCATTACTTCCGGGAAGAGACCCCGGTCGGACTTCGGGATTTCTATTACTACAACGCGGGTTCCGAGACATCCGTCGGGCAGTCGTTCGAGGTCGGAGCGGTGAGAACGGGCTCCACCCTCGCCCTGGATGCCGAGCTCCACGGCGTCACCCTCGACCAAATCCGGACGCTGCGGATGGAGCTGGTGAATTCGAAGGGCACGACGGTGCTCAATCCGGGGTTCGCGGTGGCGGGCAGGACAGTCGCGCACTTTCGTCCCAACATAGCCGCGGCCTCGCTGGCTGTAGGGCCGAACACGTTTCGATTCGCGCGCACGGACGGAGGCATGGTGCAGGTGCTGCTCAACTGGCTGCAGGCGGACTACCAGTCTCTCTTTCGCGCACGCGGGAACGCGCTCCGTTTCAACACCGGCACGCTCTCCGGCGATACCAGCATCACCGTCACGGGGCTCAGCACGACGGACCTGTGGCTATTCGACGTGACTGACCCGCTGTCTCCGGTCCTATGCGACCTCGGGCCGTCCCTCTTCCGTTTCGTCGGGGACAGCTACGCGCTCACGTTCCGGGATACGATAGTCTCGCGCAAGCAGTACATCCTCGTGCCCGAATCGAGAATGGTGGCGCTGGGACCAGCAGACGTAGTGCTCGATTCTCCCAGTGCGCTGATCGGGTCCTGGGCGGAGTCAGGTGTGGATGTGCTCGTGGTGGCGTACGGGGAATTCGTCGCCGGCATGGCGGACTGGGTGAGATTCCGCCGCGCGCAGGGATACCGTGTTCTCCTCGCAGATGTCCAGGATGTGTACGACGAATTCCACGGCGGCATTCCCGGTGCGCTCGGCATAGATCGCTTCATCCGCCATTTCTTCGAGTTCGGCAACGCCGGCTACGTCCTGCTGGTGGGGGACGGTAACGAGGACAACAAGAAGGTCCACGACGACTCACCGCCGAGCTACGTGCCCAGCCACGCCCGCGCGGAGCATGTGGGCGCGCCCTTCGACGACGATGAAGTGGTGACCGTGGACAAGCAGTACGTGAAGCTCCCGGGTCCCGGAGGCGTCGTGGATGATTACCCCGATCTTGCCATCGGGCGCATCCCCGCGGGCAGCGACAACGAGCTCCAGATGGTGCTCTTCAAGATCCTCCAATACGAGAAGCCGCAGGCCTCAGACTTCTGGCGCCGCCGCATGATCATCGTTGCCGATGACGCCTGGTCGGCCGGCGGTTCTGTCTTCGGCGGCGCGGCGACTCGTTACTACCCCGGCGAGCTCTACTTCGAGAATGGTCAGGAGGAAACGGCCCAGACGATCGAGAGCGCCCACCCGGGCGGTTACGAGATCGTTCGCTTCTATCTCGCCGATTACACGGACGCCATCCATCCGACCCACGAAGACGATTTGATGTACAAATCGCAGCAGTACACACGCGCGAACGCCACTCCGGTCCTGATGAACGAGCTCAATCGCGGGGCCACGCTGGTGACCATTCAAGCGCACATGAACCGTTCCCTGGTCACTCACGAGTGGTTGCTCACGACGATTGGCAGCGCCGTGCCGCCCCCCAACCGCGATCATCTCCGCCTGGACAACCGCGATAAGCCGTTCATCATCTTCGGCATGGGATGCCACTTCAGCGACTATGCGCTGAACCGGGAGCTCACCCGGCTCACCTCGAACAGCCCCAACGGAGACGCCTTCGCCGAGCAGCTGCTGTTCCAGAACCGGAAAGCGGCAGTGGGCACCTACGGGAGCAGCGGTTTCGAGTACCTGAGCCAGACCAACGATTTCATGGCGCTCATGTCGCAGATCTGGTTCTACGAAGCTCCTTACGAATCTATGGTCAACCAGACCCAAGGTCGCTGGATCTTCGGGCAGCTCATGTTCCTGATCGAGAACCAGGCCGTGGGTGTGCGCGGTCAGGACGAACCGGTCGAGCGCTACCACATCCTGGGGGACCCGCTGCTTCGCATCGACGCCGGACCGCCGCTGATGGAAGTCACCGTGGACGGCGTGCCCGTGGAGTCGGGGGCGGCGGTCAGCGCCATGGGGGGCGCCGATTCAATTCGTGTCGTAGCCCGGGTGTCGGACGAAAACGTGATCGAGAAGTTCGAGCTGGTGATAGACGGCGTGGACGCGAGCGGGACGATGGTAGTAACCCCGATCGGGGACGGATCGATCCCGTTCTCGCGGACGTACGAGGTGCGGTTCAGCCACCGGCTCGAGTTCAAGAATGAGAACTATGACATCGTGCTCCGGGCGCTGCAGGCGCCGGATACGACGGCGGGGAGTTATCATATGACCGCGGAGTTCGTTCTCTACGTCGAGTCTGCCGTTCGCGTGACAGTGAACGGCAGATTGATCGCGAGCGGCGATCCCGTTCCGGCGCAGGGCGACTACAGGATAGAGCTGGGATTGCCCGTGTACGTGCCCGCGTCCGAAATCTCCGTTGCCATGGACGGCGAGGATGTGCCCGATCTCACGCTCGCGCACCCGAGCGAACAGGATACGACCACCTGGATCGCCGGTTTCTCGCGGGCCCTTTCGGGCGGGACCCACCGCATGGTCGTGACCGCGGGCACGGTGGAGTTCCCGTTCGACCTGGTGGTGAGCTCGACCGTGGGCCTCCGCGACGTAGTCAACTACCCCAATCCGTTCAGCGACGGGACGCGCTTCGTCTATACCAATGAGGTCGAGATCGACGACGGCACGATCGAAATATTCACCACCAGCGGCAAGCGTGTCGCGCGCCTGGACGTGCCCCCCAACGCCCGCGCACCGGGTCAGAACGCCGTGTTCTGGGACGGGCGCGATGCCGCCGGAGACGAGATCGCGAACGGCGTGTACCTGTACGTGATCCGCGTGAAACAACGCGGGGAACGAAACGTCGTTCGGGGGACTCTCGCCCGCATCGAATAACGCATCAAATTCTTGTCGCCTTTTCCCGGCTTCTGATAGACTGCCCCGGAACGAATCGACCCAGGGCGGGAGGGCGGCCCATGGACAAACCCGGAGTTTTCGATCAGATCAAGGACCTCACCACCGAGGGGCGCAATCCGCGGACCCGCGCGATCGATCTCGCTTCGACCGAAGAGATTCTCTACCTCATAAACGACGAGGATCGCCTCGTCGCCGAGGCGGTGAGAAAAGCCGTTCCCGACGTGGCGCGCGCGGTCGAGCGGGTGGTCTCCTCTTTCGATCGCGGCGGCAGGCTGCTGTACTTCGGAGCGGGAACGAGCGGACGTCTCGGAGTCATCGACGCGGCCGAGTGCCCGCCCTCGTTCGGCGTCGATCCCGACATGGTCGTCGGCGTCATCGCCGGCGGCCGGGAGACAGTGTTCCTCTCGCGGGAGGGGATCGAGGACGACGCCGCCGGGGGTGAACGAGACGTCGCCCTCCACAACGTCTGCGATCGCGACACCGTCGTGGGAATCGCGGCCAGCCGACGGACGCCGTACGTG
>JBGSIK010000054.1:0-5960 GCA_041742575.1 Candidatus Krumholzibacteriia bacterium | reverse complement strand
CGTGCCGCTCCAAGCCGGACCGGCGATGCTGGGAGTCTTGGCGCTCAGGCATCCCTCGCTGCACATGCTCGACGTCGAAAACCGAAGTTTCCTCGACGCCTTTGTGCGCCAGGCGGCCGTCTCCATCGAGCGCGCCCGGCTTACCGAGGAGGCCAAGGTCTCGGCGCTGCGCGTGCGCGCCGAGGAAATGCGCAGCTCTCTCCTAAGCGCCGTGTCACACGATCTGCGCACACCCCTCGCCGCCATCACCGGCGCCGGTACTACCTTGCGGGACGACAACGGCAAGCTCGGGCCCGAACAGCGGGTCGAGCTCTTCGACACCATTTGCACTGAGGCGGAAAGGATGGAACGGCTGGTTGCGAACACCTTGGACATGGTTCGCCTTGAATCCGGCGGCTTCGCGCCGAAGCGCGAGTGGGTACCTGTCGAGGAGATCGTCGGCTCGGCCCTGGCGAGGTTGGACGCGAAGCTCGGCGAGCGCGAGGTGAAGCTGGACCTCCCTGAGGACCTTCCCCTCGTGTCCGTCGACCCGGTGCTGTTCGAGCAGATATTCGTCAACTTGATCGAGAATGCCGTGAAGTACAGCGGGAGCGAGAGCCCTATCGAGGTGCGGGCGAGGCGGGAAGAAGGGACGCTGACGATCGAAGTGGCGGACTCGGGACCCGGTCTGCCCCCGGGCGACGAAACACGCGTTTTCGAGAAGTTCTACCGCGGGCCGCGCGTGCGGAGCGGCGGCGTGGGGCTCGGCCTGCCCATCTGCCTCGGCATTGTCCAGGCCCATGGTGGTTCTCTTCTGGCCGCGAACCGGGACGGCGGCGGGGCCGTGTTCACCATTTGCATGCCGCTCTTGGAAGCGCCCCCTAGCTTCGAGGTCATCAGCGACCAAGAACCTCCGCGACCGGAGGAGCCGAAATCATGAGCGAGCCGACCCCGCTGGTCCTCGTCGTCGAGGACGAGTTCCAAATGCGCAGGTTCCTGCGGACCGCCCTCACGGCGCAGGATTTCCGCGTCGTGGAGGCCGAAACCGTCAAGGACGCGATCGCGGCGACCACGACTCACAATCCCGAGATCATCCTGCTCGACCTCGGCCTTCCCGACGGCGACGGGATCGAGCTCACACGAAACTTCCGCGAATGGAGTCAGATCCCGATCATCGTCATCTCCGCACGCGGTCGGGAGGACGACAAGGTGGCCGCTCTCGACGCGGGTGCCGACGACTACCTGACGAAGCCTTTCGGTTTGAACGAGCTCCTCGCCCGCATCCGCGTCGCGTTGAGGCACAAGGCACAGTCCGGCTCGGCCGAAGCGACGATGGTGCTCGAGATCGGCCCACTCTACATCGATCAGGCGCGGCGCGAAGTGAAGGTCGAGGGACGGGACGTGCATCTCACACCCATCGAGTACCGCCTGCTGGTGCTTCTCGCCCGAAACGCGGGAAAGGTGCTCACGCATCGTCAGATCCTCAAAGAGGTTTGGGGCCCGCTCCACTCCAACGAGACCCATTATCTACGCGTCTTCATGACGCAGCTGCGCCGGAAGATCGAGGCCGATCCGGCGCGACCTCGGCTCCTGGTCACCGAGCCGGGAGTCGGGTACCGCATGAAGGAATGGTAGAGAGGGGAACAGCGACGGAACGGCTGGCGCAGATGCACCAGCCGTTCCACGCGAGCCACAAAATCCCTGTCACGCGCTGCGCTTATTTCTGGCCGAGATCCAGGATCTCCCGTTCCAGCTCCGCCTCATCGCCTTTCTGAAATCCGACGTGGTAGTACATGATCCTCCCGTCCCTGTCGATCAACAACGAGGTCGGGAAACTGTCCACTTTGAATTTCTCGCCGACGACGTCTTCCTTTTTGTCGTTCTCGAGCAGGTGAAAGGTGAGGTTCTTTTCAGTGATGAACTTGCGCGCGCGATCACGATCGCGGGCGGCTTCCACCGCAACGACGGAGAGGCCCTTTTCGCGGTACGTTTGCCATAGGGTTTCCAAGCGTGGCAACTCCACGCGACAGGCCCCTCAGGTCGGGAACCAGAAGGCGAGCAGCGTCACGTCGCCCCGGAGCTTGCTCAGGCGGTGCCGCTCCCCTTCGTAATCGGAGAGCTCGAAGTCTTCCACGATCTTGGCCACACTCCGATGCAACTCCGCCGAGTAAACGTCGAAACCGGAATCGCTCCCTTTCATGCCCACGTAGGCCTTCTTCAGCCCGGCGAGAGCCTCCTCATTGCGTGTCACCAGACCCGCGGTCGCGAGCTTCGACTCCGCCGACTGGTAATCCCCTTTCAACAACAGGACCTTGCCCCAGTAGAGATCGAGGCCGTGTGCGGGGGTGTCGATGTAAGAGCGCTCTACCAGACCATCGGCTTTCGCAAAATCGGCCAGGGCCGCATCGACTTCTCCCTGGTTCGCTCGCGCCCACGCGTTCTTGACAAGCAGCATCCCTTCGCGGTTTCGAACCCCCTGCTCAATTTCCACGTTCGTGAACTTTTGATCCGCGTTGTCCGCACGGTAGCTGTCGGCGTTCACCAGCCCTTCGGCTTTCTCACAGTATTCCCGTGCGAGCGCCCAGTTCTCGGCCTTGATCGCGCTCCCGATGATGTTCCAGTGATCACGGAAACCGAGCGCGCCGGCCGCCGACAGTCGATCGGCCACGGCGAGCATCTTTGGAACCATGCCGGTTTCGCCGTAGATGTTGACCATCTCCTTGTCGACCGCCATTTCGATCTGCGGGTCGTCGACCTGGTTGCGGATCGTTTCCGCGTAGGCCACGGCGCCGACGGTGTCGCCGAGCTCCTCGCCCTGGTAATACACCGCCGCACTGAGCATGCCCGCGGTGTGATCGCTCTCCGGGAACTCGTCCAGGAACTTCTTTGTGATCGCGAGCTTTTCTTCCGGCGAATCCGATCCCCTTCGCATCTCCACCGCTTTCTGGTACGCTTCCTCGGCCTTTCGGGACTGTTCATTTCCACAGCCCGAAAGGACAAAAGCGCCCACCGCCAGAACAACCAAGAACCCTTTCACCATGAGCCCTCCTTTGCGCCGCGCCGATCGGGGAATCCTGAGAGGGGCGGACGTTGCCGCGTATTATAGACCGAAAGTCGGGTTTCGTCAGCCGCGAACGACTCCGGCTGGGAGAACGCTGTTGAAGATGCCGTCGGGCCGTCGTAGCATGCAGGGAAGGTTGGAACATGCCCGTACAAACCGGCCGTGCTGACACTCCCGATGACGCCCGCGCGGGGGGCACTGGCGGGGATCGCCCCGATACCCGCCGCGGCGTGCCCCTGCACTGGAAGATCATTCTCGGCCTCGTCATCGGCGGCGCCGCGGGACTCCTCGTCAACATCCTTGCGATCGCGGACACGCGCGCGGTCGAGATCGCCCGCGCCATCGCGGAGCCGGTCGGACAGATTTTCCTGCGCTTGATCTTCATGGTCGTGGTGCCGCTCGTCTTCTCCGCGCTGGTCTTGGGAGTGGCCGGGATCGGCGATCTGCGCCGGCTCGGACGTGTGGGCCTCGGCACGTTGCTCATGGCGCTCGTGCTCTCCGGCATTTCGGTAGGGATCGGCCTGGCGGTGGTCAATACCATCCGGCCCGGCGCGAGGCTTCCCGAGGCCAAACGCCTGGAGCTTTCCGAGCGCTTCGAGACCAAGGACGCATCGGCCAGGGCCCTCGCCCAGGCCAAACAAGCAAAACCGCTTCGTGACGCCCTGATCGACATCATCCCCAGGAACCCGCTGCAAGAAATGGTCGGCGCTCTCGACGGGAGCTCGCCCGGCGGGGGGATGCTCTCCGTGATGTTTTTTGCGCTCATGTTCGGAATCGCCATCGCCTTGGCGAGAGAACGAACCGGGCCGCTGCTGGCCGTGTTCGAAGGAATCTACGACGCCGTGATGGTCATCATCCGCTTGGCCATGCGCCTGGCGCCCTTCGGCGTCGCGGGGCTCGTGTTCTCGCTCACCGCCGCCCTGGGGCTCGATATCCTGAAATCCCTTGCGTGGTATGTGTGCGCGGTCACATTGGGGCTCGCCCTGCAACTCTTCGGCGTGTATCCGCTCGTGATCCGCCTTGTCGGACGCATGAGTCCCCTGAAGTTTTTCCGTGGGATTTCCGACGCCATGGTCACGGCGTTCGGCACATCGTCCTCGAACGCGACGCTTCCGACCACGTTGCGGGTCGCGGAAAGCGAGCTCAACCTCAGGCCGGAAGTGTCGCGCTTCGTCCTCACCGTCGGCGCCACCGGTAACCAGAACGGGACCGCCCTGTATGAGGGGGTCACGGTCCTTTTCCTTGCCCAGGTGTTCGGCGTGGACCTGACGATCGGACAGCAGGTGAGCGTGGTGCTCATGTCCGTGCTCGCGGGGATCGGCACGGCGGGCGTTCCTGGAGGATCTCTGCCGCTGGTGGTGATGGTGCTGGTTTCGGTCGGAGTGCCCCCCGAGGGGATCGGGATCATACTGGGTGTCGACCGGCTGCTCGACATGTGCCGTACGGTCTTGAACGTGACCGGCGACGTGACCATCGCCGTCTGCATCGATCGCGCGGAGAGCCGGCGTTTCGGGAGGAACGTATGAAGAGCCCCGGCATACCCGAGACGCGCAAGCTCGGCTTGCCCATCGCGACCTCCCTGGTCGTGGGCAATGTCATTGGATCGGGCGTGTTCCTTCTTCCCGCTTCGCTCGGCTCGTACGGCGGGATCTGCATCGTCGGCTGGCTCTTCACATCGGCCGGCGGGGTCCTTCTCGCCGTCGTCTTCTCCCGCCTGAGCCGCATGATGCCCGCGGCGGGCGGTCCCTATGCCTACACCCGCGAAGGATTCGGCCGGTTCGCGGGGTACCTGATCGCATGGGGGTACTGGATCGGCCTGTGGACGGGAAACGCGGCCATCGCTACCGCGCTCGTGAGCTATCTGGGTGTGTTCTGGCCCACCCTCGCCCGCACACCGGCGCTGGGCGCCGCGGTTTGCATTGCCATGATCTGGCTCCTCGCCGCCGTGAACATCGCGGGTGTGCGCAAGGCGGGCGTTCTGTCGCTCGTGACCGCCATCTTGAAAGTCATACCGCTCCTCGCGATCGGCATTTTCGGTCTCGCCTACCTCGAACCCGGACACTTCACCCCGTTCAACCGCAGTGGGCTGTCCATCCCTGCCGCCGTCAGCGCATCAGCGGCGCTCACACTGTGGGCGTTTCTCGGTCTGGAGTCGGCGACCGTTCCCGCCAATGACGTTCGCGATCCGCGCAAGACCATTCCCCGGGCGACGATCCTCGGCACCGCGGTATCCGCCGTGATTTACATTCTGGCCACGGTTTCGGTGATGGGGATCGTGCCTCCGGAGAAGCTCGTCAGTTCTAACGCGCCCTTCTCCGACGCCGCGCGCGCGATGTGGGGAGGCTGGGCCGGCTACCTCATCGCCGGCGGGGCCGTGATCTCATGTTTCGGCGCCCTCAACGGCTGGACGCTCCTCGTGAGTCAGGTGCCGCTCGCTGCTGCGCGGGACGGTTTGTTCCCATCGATATTTGCCCGGGTGTCCAGGAGAGGGACCCCGGTGGCCGGCATTGTGATCGCCGACCTGTTGATCTCGGTGCTGGTGATATTGAACTTCACCAAAGGCCTCGTCGGGATGTTCACATTCATCATCCTGCTGGCCACGTTGACCACCCTCTTCCCTTACGTTTTCTGCTCGGTGGCCGAACTCCTGATGCTCATGAAAGACCCACGTAACGCGCCGCGAAGGCTCCCGCGAAAGCTGATTGCGATCTCCATCCCCACCTTCGTGTACGCGCTGTGGGCAATCGGCGGTTCCGGGCGCGACGCCGTCTTCTGGGGGATCATCCTCATTCTGGCGGGCATGCCGTTCTACGTGTGGATTCGGTGGCGGGAGGTAAAGCGCCAGCTTCCGCATGACACGCAGTGACGCCGCGATCACTTTCCGTCCGCGCCCGCGCGAATCAGCCCCAGACGGCGAGCG
>JBGSIK010000053.1:0-9078 GCA_041742575.1 Candidatus Krumholzibacteriia bacterium | reverse complement strand
GATGGTGACGGATGCAGTGATCGATCTCATCGAGTCGGGGACGATCAACGGCGTCATGAAAACCGTCGACCGCGGCAAGGTTGTCGCCAGCTTTTGCATGGGCACGCGCAGGCTCTTCGACTACATCGATAACAATCCTGTTTTCGCGTTTCACCCCACCGAGTACGTGAACGATCCGTTCGTCATCGGAGAGCAGAACAAGATGGTGGCAATCAACGTCGCCCTCGAGATCGATCTCACCGGTCAGGTGTGCGCCGACTCGCTGGGAACGAAGTTTTTCTCCGGGATCGGCGGTCAAGTCGACTTCAACCGCGGAGCAGCGCGGGCGCCGGGGGGCAGGGCGATCATCGCTTTGCCCAGCACGGCCCGGGACGGGACGGTGTCGAGAATCGTATCGCAGCTGACGCCGGGAGCGGGTGTGGTGACGACGCGGGGCGGCGTCCATTACGTGATCACCGAGCACGGCGTTGCCTACCTGCACGGGAAGAGCGTGCAGGAGCGGGCACTGGCGTTGATCAGCATCGCTCACCCCGATTTCCGCGAGAAACTCTTGCATGAGGCGATCGGATTCAAATACGTGCGGCAGGAGATGGCCGATGTCGAGGGAAAGATCAAGGTCGGTCCCCCCGGAGTCCGCATGACGCACGTGCTCGAGGACGGAACGGAAATCACCGTCCGGTCCGTGCATCCGACCGACGAGCCGCGCATGAAGAGCCTGCTCTATACGTTGTCGCAGGAGGCTCTGTACTACCGGTTCTTCACGCACATGAAACGGTTTCCGCAAAAGGAAATTCAGAAGTTCGTCTACATCGACCACCGGCAGGATCTGGCGATGGTCGCAACCGTCCCCGAGGCGCATGGGGAGGAGATCATTGCGGTCGGCAGGTATTACCTCGACGAGAAAACGAACCGGGCCGAAGTCGCGTTCGTGGTGGCCGACAAGTGGCAGAGCCAGGGCATCGGGAGCTTCCTGTTGAAAACCTTGGTCCGACTGGCGAAGCGAAACGGTATTCGCGGTTTCACGGCGGAAGTGCTGGCCGAGAACCGGGCCATGCAGAGGGTGTTCGACCGGTGCGGTCTCAAGGTGAGCAGCGAGCTCCACGACCGTGTCTACAGCTACGTGCTGGACTTCGAGTAGACGGGCCGAGACTTGCGGAGCGGCGACTCGCAGGGGTGGGCAAGGCCGGCGCTCCGCGCCGGCGCGCCACGCCATAATCTATTTTACCCCAAAAGGTTAACGTTACACGCCCCGAAGGCGTCGGCGGTGGGGATCGATATTGTGAATCGGATCGCAAAATCCGCTTGACAGCGTGTTTGGAGCCCCGTACATTGTTCGTCTAAGCGAACTACGGAATAGCAGAGAGGGGGCCGCATGGAAATCCCGGACAAGCTCACCGCCAGCTTGGAGGATTATCTCAAGACGATCGCCAGGATCACCGCCGATAAACAAGCGGCGCGCGCGAAGGACATCGCGGGGCGATTGAACGTGAACATGTCGTCGGTCACGGGCGCGCTGCGTGCGCTGGCGGATCGCGGCCTCGTGAACTACGCGCCGTACGAGTACGTGACCCTCACCGAACAGGGCACCGAGGTGGCACGCGAAGTGGTACGCCGGCACGAGGGCGTCCGCGATTTTCTGGTCGGAGTTCTGGCCCTGAATGAAGATGTGGCCGACAAGGCGGCTTGTGACATGGAACACTCGATATCACCGGATGTGCTTGAGAGAATCATCCGATTGGCCGATTACATCGAGATCTGCCCCCGCACCGGTGCGAGTTGGATAAAGGAATTCAAGGAATACTGCGACAATCCCGCGCGCGAGGACGACTGCGAACAATGTCTCACCGTCTGCCTGCAGGACTACCGGCAGCGAAAAGTGCACTCCGATGAAGACGATGCCACTCTCGACCGCCTGTCGCCCGGAGCGAAAGCGAAGGTAGTGTTGGTGAGCGGCGACAGGGCGACGCGGCGCCGCATGACCGAGATGGGATTGACACCCGGGACGCTGATCGAAGTCGAACGCGTCGCGCCGCTCGGCGATCCCATGGCGGTGAAAGTCAAAGGCTACCATCTCTCCTTGCGCAAGTCGGAGGCAAGGACGGTAACCGTCGAGCACCTGAAGTGATCCTGGGCGTTTTTCTCGAGCAAATATGCTGGCATTCCTGAAGTCAGATTCGCCTCCCGGGGCGAGAAGGCCGGGCAAGCAACTGCGCATCGCGATTGCCGGCAACCCCAATTCCGGCAAGACCACGGTCTTCAACGCGATAACCGGCTCCCGCCAGCACGTGGGCAATTACCCGGGTGTCACCGTCGAGAAGAAGACGGGATTCTGTCGCTGGGGTGACCACGAGCTGGAGGTGGTGGACCTCCCCGGCATATACAGCCTTACCCCGCATTCGGACGAGGAAGTGGTCGCGCGCAACGTCCTGTTCGACGAGAAACCCGACGCAGTGATCGCGGTGATCGATGCCTGCAGCGTGGAGCGCAACCTGTACCTGGCGATCCAGCTGAAGGAGCTCGGCGTTCCGTTGGTGTTGTGCTTCAACATGATCGACGTCGCGCGGTCCCGAGGTTATCAATTCGAACTGGACAAGCTGTCCCGGCGCCTGGACGCGCCCGTGGTTGCGACCGTCGGTCACAAGGAGTTCGGCATAAGCGAGCTCCTCGACGCCACGGTCAATCTGGCAACGGCTTCGGATGGACGGCGGAGCCTCCAGGTGAATTACGGGCACGAGGTCGAGGCGGCGATTGGGGAGGTGTCGGCTACGCTGCAGGCGCGCGACGGGCAGCTCACCGATGTCCAGCGGCGCTGGCTCTCTCTCAAGCTCGTGGAGCGGGATGAGGAAATCCGGCGTCGCATCGAGGATTCGCAGGTGCTCGAAGTCGCCGACCGGAACGCGCATCGCCTCGCGCGCTTGTACGGCGAGGCGCCGGAGATCATCATTGCCGAGGGGCGATACAACCTCATATCGGCATTGTACCGGGAAGCGGTCCGCGGGCCGGCCCTCGAGCGCCGCACCAAGACCGACCGCATCGACGCCGTCGTGACCCACCGCTATCTGGGGATTCCTCTGTTCCTGGGGTTGATGTATCTCATATTCCAGTTCACCTTCACGTTGGGCGAGCCCGTGATGGGCTGGATAGAGGCGGGATTCGGGCGCCTCGGTCTCGCGGTGGGATCGTTCTGGGGTCCCCTGGCGCCGGTCGCGAACAGCGCTTTGAAATCGCTCCTGGTGGACGGCGTTATCGGCGGAGTGGGAGGCGTGCTCGTGTTCCTCCCCAACATTGCCCTGCTCTTTCTGGCCATCAGCCTGCTCGAGAGTTCCGGATACATGGCGCGCGCGGCGTTCATTATGGACCGGCTCATGAACAAGGTGGGGCTGCACGGTAAGAGTTTCATCCCGATGCTCATCGGCTTCGGTTGCTCGGTGCCGGCGATCATGGCCACACGCACGCTGGATAACCGGGGCGACCGTCTCACGACCATGTTCGTGATCCCGCTCATCAGCTGCAGCGCCCGGCTTCCGATTTATCTGCTCATCATCCCCGCGTTTTTCCCACAACGGTGGCAAGCGCCGATGCTGTGGCTGGTCTACCTGATCGGGATCCTGCTCGCCCTGGTCAGCGCCAAGCTGCTGCGAAAGGCTGTCTTCAAGGGGGAAACGTCTGCGTTTCTCATGGAGCTTCCACCCTACAAGGTGCCCACGATAAAGGCGGCGGTCCTTCAGATGTGGGAGCGGGCGAGACTGTTCCTGAAGAAGGCCGGCACGATGATACTCGGAATGTCGATCCTCATGTGGGCGTTGTCCAGCTTCCCGCGGGTACAACCCGATGCTCGCTCGCAGCAACGCGATCCGTCGCTGTCGGCCGCGCAACAGATCGAGCATTCCATTGCGGGTAGAGCAGGCCGTCTGATGGGACCGGTGCTGGCGCCGATGGGATTCGACTGGAGAATCGGCACCGCGCTCATCGGCGCGTTCGCGGCCAAGGAAGTATTCGTCGCGCAGATGGGCATCGTCTACTCGCTCGGCGAGGCCGATGAGAACTCCGACACGCTACGCGACAAACTCAGGCGCGACTACACGCCCCTGGTGGCGTTCTGCATCATGCTGTTCACGCTCATCAGCTCGCCCTGCATGGCGACGGTGGCCATCATGCGACGGGAGAGCAACTCATGGCGGTGGGCGATGGCCCAATTCTGGGGGCTCACCGGATTGGCTTTCGTTCTGACCGTACTGGTTTACCAGGTCGGATCCCGGCTCGGACTGGGTTGATCGGGGGCAAATGATCGAATCGATCATCGTCGCAAGCATCGTCCTGGCAGCAGCCGCTTACTCCGGCCGTTATCTTTATCGGTCGGTGGTGGCGACGCAGAAATCGTGCTGCTGCCGGGAAGTGTGTCCCCTGGCACGCCGTTGTCACAGCGGCCTGGACCTCTGCGCCGCCGAAGAAGAAACACTGGCGCCGCGGGTGCCGGCGACGGGCAAAAACGGTCCGCGCTGAACGACCAGGGACTTCGAAAGCTCGTCCGTGGATCGTTGCCGTCGTGCCCCCTCTCTGTGCCCCACCTCTCCGTCACTGCGGCGGGAATCTCGTTGCGTCCTGGACCGGAACGCGGTGCCCCTCTCATGGGCGAGCCGCCGGCCCTTTGCGGCGGGCACGAAACCGCATGTGCCCCACTTGCGCTCGTGCTATCATCAACCGGTCCCCTGTCTCGTGCGGGGGAGGAGAACCGCCAGTATGGTTCGGACCCCAGGATTGGGTACCCACATCACCGTGACATTCCTGCGCCAGGGGTTGGGTTTGGTGTTGGGCGTAGCCCTAGCCGCACTGCTGGCGCGCACGCTCGAGCCGGACGGCCAGGGAAAATACGCGTTGGCCGTTCTGCTGGTCACCATGATCCTGACGATCTTCAATCTTGGCGTGCCGGCGGCGAACGTTTATTTTCTCGGCCGGGGCGAGGTGTCGGTCGCGGCGGTGCTCCGGACCAACGCGCGTATTTCATTGCTGCTCGGTGCGGCCGGCGGTGTGGCGGGGGCTTTCGTGATCTTCTTTCTGGCGGGCTCGTGGTTTCCCGGCGTACCCGAGCCGCTTTTATGGATCGCGCTGGTGGGATTTCCGTTCGCGCTGCTGCAGAGCTTCTTCGTGAGCCTCCTGCAAGGATTGCAGGATTTCAACCGTTATAACCTGGTGCTGCTCGTGCAACCGTTTCTGGCTTTGGCGCTGACCGCGCTTGCGGTCTTGGTGTTCGATTGGGGAATCGCCGGAGCGTTGGCGGCTTACGTGGTGTCGTTGGCCATCGACCTGGGGGTGGCCTGGTACGCTTGTCGCCGGCACCTGCGTGCGACGGAGCCTCCAACAGCCGGGGCGTCATCGGACCGGTACGCGGCACGCTGTGTGGCGTACGGCTGGAAGGCGTTGATCGGGGGCAACCTGGCGTTCTTTTCCTATCGCTCCGGACATCTGCTGTTGAACTACTTCATCAATCCCGCGTCCACCGGCGTATACGCCGTCGCCGTAACGATTGCGGAGAAAATCTGGATGCTGTCGCTGGCCGTGAGCTCCGTGTTGCTGCCGCGTCTGTCGGAGTTGCACACGGACGAGGCCAAGCGCCGTCGGCTCACGCCTCTGGCGACGAGGACGGTCTTCGCGGCGTCGTGTGTCGTCGCGATAGTGCTGTTCGTGGGGTCGCGCCCGCTGATCGTCTATCTTTTCGGGGCGGTATACGAGGAGGCGGTGGGAGCTCTGCGCTGGTTGCTTCCGGGCGTGCTGATGCTCGCGGTTGCCAAGGGGGTCGGAAATGATCTGGCGGCGCGCGGCCGGGTCGACATCAACCTGGGTGTGGCGGCGGTGGTGGTGGCCGTAAACATCGTTCTCAACGTTTTGCTGATACCGCATTACGGCGTGGACGGGGCGGCCATGGCGGCAACGTTTTCGTACGGTCTCAACATGATCGTCGGGCTCGCCATATACCGCAGGATCACCGGAAACCGGTGGTACACTCTGATGGTGCTCCAACGGCGTGACTTCGGGATGCTCAGGGAGAAGCTGGAGTCATTGAAGGGGACAAGGTGAGCGCGAAACCGGTGGCCGCCCATGTGCTGTTCATTCCCTCGTGGTACGCAACGCGCGACAATCCGGTGCATGGGAGCTTCTTCAGGGATCAGGCGCTGGCTGTGGCGAAGCTCGGTGTGCAGACCGGTGTCGTATACACAGAGCTTCGCTCTCTTCGTTCGCTCCCCGCGGACGGGGCCCGGGAGATGTTCCGCAGGCGCTACCGGGTCACGGAGGCGGACGACAACGGGGTCTCGACCATGCGCGTCGAGGGTTGGCTCATTCCGCAGGCGAAACGGCTGTCACGCCAGCTCTGGGTGCAGCAAACGCAACGGCTGGTGAGAAGCTACGCGCGCCGGCACGGCGTGCCCGACGTCATCCACGCTCACTGCGTGCATAATGCCGGGGTGGCGGCCATGGAGGCGAAGCGGCGCTTCCGCATCCCCTTCGTCGTGACCGAGCACTTCTCCGGTTACGCGCGCGGTCTGCTGTCGGACGCGCTGCTGGTGCAGGCACGGGAAGTTTTCACGGAGGCCGATCGTATCATCGCCGTCAGTCACGCCCTCTCCCAGCAGATCCAGCGCTACGCGGGAGGGAAGGCGATCGGGGTGATCCCGAACCTCGTGGACACGGAATTCTTTTCGCCTCCCCCGGAGGCGCGCCGAACGAGACCGTTCACGTTTCTCTTTGTCGGTTTCCTGACGGATAACAAGGGTGTTGAAGAACTCCTGCGCGCCTTCGCCGTCGCCTTCGGTGCGGACGATTCCGTGCGGCTGGAAATCGGCGGAGACGGTGTTCACCGTCCGGTGCTGGAGGCGGTAGCCCGGGACCTAGGTCTCGGAAACAGGGTGCGGTTTCTGGGCCTGCTTTCGAGGGAGCAGGTGCGCGCGGCGTTGTGGCGCGCGAACGCGTTCGTGTCCGCCAGCCGCGTGGAGACGTTCGGAGTCGTGCTCATCGAGGCCATGGCCACGGGAATTCCTGTGATCGTGACCCGATGCGGGGGACCGGAAGAGATAGTGACGACGGAGTTGGGGCGGCTGGTGCCGGCGGGAGATGGCGAGGCTTTGCAGCTGGCCATGTCGCAGATGAATTCGCGATGCGAAGAGTGGCACGCCGCTGCACCCCGAATCCGCGACCACGTGGAACGCAACTTCAGCGCGGGCCGCGTGGGAAGAAGGTTGCTCGAGGTCTACGAATCCGTGATCGGGCAGGCGTGAGCAATGAACGTGCAGGTGCGTGCTTCGCACGCTTCGCACGCTTCGCACGCCTCGTGGTCGCCTGCAGATGGTGCCTATGGATATTCTGCGAAAGATGTTCGGCCCCGCTCGCGACGCTCGTCCTGATCGCTCCATGAGTGAGCAACAGCAGGCGCGGGAAGGGGACTTGCGGATCGCGACTTGCGCGCTCTTTTTGGAGATGGCCAGCATCGACGATGAGTTCAGCGAGGAGGAACGCGACGGCATCCTCTCCCTCATCCGTTCGGAATCGGGACTGTCGGAAGCGGACGCGATCGAGCTCGTGCGGACGACCACGGCCGAGATGGAGGGCGCCCTCGATCTCTGGCGTTTCACGAACCTCATCAACGAGCGTTGCGGTGAGGCGGAGAAATTGCGTATCGTCGAGATGTTGTGGCGGATCGTTTACGCGGATGGCAGGCTGGAGAAGCATGAAGACTACCTGGTGCACAAGCTGGCTACGCTCCTGAGGTTGTCGCACAGACAACTCATAGCCGTTAAGCTCAAAGTGCTTCATGGCGGTTCGGGTTGATCCCGCTCCACGCAAGGGGAATGCGCCCATGGTGAGGCTCACGTTTCATGGACATTCGTGTTGGGAGATCGAAGGACGGTCGCATCGCGTGATCGTCGATCCATTTCTCTCCGGCAATGAGCTTGCCGTCGTGAAGCCAGCGCACTTCGACCGGATGGATGCGGTGCTCATAACCCATGGGCATGGTGACCATATCGGGGACGCCCTCGTCATCGCCAAAAAAACGGGAGCGCTGGTGGTGGCCAACTTCGAGATCGCCGGCTACTTCGGTGCGCAGGGCTGCAAGACGCATCCGCTCCACATAGGAGGCGGACACTTGTTCCCATTCGGGCACGTCAAGCTGACGATAGCCCACCACGGTTCGACCGGTCCGAAGGGGGAAGCGTTGGGGAATCCGGCGGGGATAGTGCTCACGATCGACGGCAAGAAGATCTATCACGCCGGTGACACCGGTTTGTTCCTCGACATGATGCTCATCGCCGAAACGAGCGGCCCACTGGATGTGGCCCTGCTTCCGATCGGCGACAACTACACCATGGGCATCGACGACGCGGTCCGGGCGGTCGATTTCTTGAAGGCGAAGGTGAACTTGCCCATGCATTACGGGACGTTCCCGGCGATCGCCGCGGATCCGGATGAATTCGTAAGCAAGGTCGAGGCGGCGGGCGCCCGGGCGGTCTCGGTCGCACCCGGCGGTTCGTACATCATCGAGTGAAGACAGGACGGGGGGGTGTTTGCCGGCGCGAGCACTCCCCTCATTGAAAGAACTCGCAGATATGGAGGACGTATGGGACAAACGATCATCGAGAAGATCGCCACGCGCTACGCGGTGGGCCTCGCGCGCGGTGCCGCGGTCCACGCGGGAGATTATATCACGATAAAGCCGAAACACGTGATGACGCACGACAACACCGGCGCCGTCATCCCCAAGTTCAAGTCGATCGGCGCCGCTCGCATCGCCGATCCGCGCCAGCCCGTGTTCGCTATCGACCATGACATCCAAAATACGTCGGAGCAGAACCTGGCCAAGTACGCGCGCATCGAGGCGTTCGCGATGGAACAGGGCGTCGATTTCTATCCGGCGGGCACGGGCATCGGTCATCAGATCATGGTGGAGCAGGGGTACGTGACGCCCGGGAGCCTCGTCGTGGCCAGCGATTCACACTCGAACCTCTACGGCGCCGTGGCCGCTCTCGGCACTCCCATCGTCCGCACCGACGCGGCCAGCATCTGGGCCACCGGCCAGACCTGGTGGCA
>JBGSIK010000052.1:0-5373 GCA_041742575.1 Candidatus Krumholzibacteriia bacterium | reverse complement strand
ATCGCCACGACCGCTTGGGCCGCCGCGCGGGGAGCCACACCCTCGGCGGCGCCGCCGCGCGAAGGGGCCCTCACCGTGGAGCGGATCTTCGGTGACCATCCCATTGTCGGCAAGCTCCCCTCCGGAATACGGTGGGTGGGCGACGGGAGCGGCGTGTCCTACCTCGAGAACCGTGGCGAGGGCGAGAACGTCCGGTCCTTCTTCGTCATTCGTTCGGTCCCGTCGGGCAACGAGAGGATCGTATGCGTTCCCGATACGGTTGCCGTTCCGGACGATCTGGTCCGCTCGGATGAGGACGAATTCCAGATCGCTTCGTACGAATGGGACCGCGGCGGGCGGCGAATACTCTTCGCCTTTCGCGGCGATCTCTTCACGGTGGAGCGCAAGGACGGGCGCATACGCCGATGGACGAACACCATCGAGGATGAAAACGACGCCGAATTCTCGCCGGACGGGACGAAGATCGCGTACACCCGCGCCAACGACCTGTACGTGCTCGACCTCGAACGGGAGAACGAAATCCGTCTGACCGATTCCGGCTGCGATTCCGTCCTGAACGCTGTGCTCGACTGGGTGTACACGGAAGAGCTGTACACGCGCGGGGACCGGCGGGCCTTCTGCTGGTCGCCCGACGGTGAACGGTTGGCCTTCCTGCAGCTGACGGAGAGCCAAGTTCCCCGCTTCCCCCTGGTCGACTGGATGAAGAGGAATCCCACGCACGAGTTCCAGTATTATCCCAAGCCCGGCGATGTGAATCCACGGGCGCGGGTCGGTATTGTGCGCGCGGACGGCGGCGACCTCGAATGGGCGGATGCCGGCGCTCCTGACGACTCCTATATCCCCCGCCTGTCATGGCTCGGCGACGGGAGCGCGGCCGCGATCCAGACACTCAATCGCGGCCAGGACAGGCTCACGCTCATCTTCGCCGTCCCCGGGGCCGGGAAGGCCAGCGTCATCTTCGAAGAAACGGCGGACACGTGGGTGAACGTGAATTCGCTCCAGCACTTCTACGCGAAAAAACGGCAATTCATCTGGGGATCCGAACGGAGCGGCCATCAACATCTCTACCTGTACAACCAGGACGGCAGCCTGAACCACGAAATCACCTGGGGCGATTGGGAGGTCATCTCACTCGAAGGGGTGAACGAGTCGAAGGGGCGCGTCTATGTCACCGCGAACAAGAAGACCGTGCTCGAACATCACCTCTATGAGGTCTCCGACAAAACCGGTGAAGTGCGTCAAATCACATCCGGGGACGGCACGCATTCCGTGACACTGTCCCCGGACTTCAGGTACTTCATAGACCGGTTCTCCAATGAGCTGCGTCCGACCGTGGTGACCGTCCGCGACGTCAAGGGCCATGAGCTATTCGAGATCGGCGATCAAATGACGCCCGAGCTCGAGAGGACGGTCCGCCCGGTGCCCGAGTTTCTGACGTTCAAATCGACTTCCGGCCACGATTTCTACTGCTCGATCACGAAACCAACCGGGTTCAACCCACTCGAAAAGTACCCTGCGTTGGTGTACGTCTACGGGGGCCCGCACGATCAAGTGGTGGGGCGCCGCTGGTCATCGAGCAGCCTGTGGCACAGCATGATGGCCGATAAGGGTTACATCGTTTTCGCCATGGACAACCGGGGATCCTCCGGCCGCGGCAAGGAATGGGAGGATGTCATCGCTCGGAAACTCGGGCAGTACGAACTCGAAGACCAGATCGCCGGAGTCGATTACCTCCGCTCCCTGCCCTATGTCGATGGCGAGCGGATCGGCATCTGGGGGTGGAGTTACGGGGGCTACATGACCCTCATGGCGCTGTTCAAAGCGCCGGACGTGTTCAAGGCGGGCGCAGCCGTGGCGCCCGTCACCGACTGGCGGCTTTATGACTCGATCTATACCGAACGCTACATGAAGCTCCCTTCGGAGAACGAAGAAGGCTACCACGACTCTTCTCCCATCAACTTCGTTGACGACTTCACCGGCAGGCTGCTTGTGATGCACGGCGACGCCGACGACAACGTGCACACCCAGAACACCTATCAGCTCATCCAGCGGCTGATCGAAGCGGGTAAGCGCTTCGATTTCGTACCATTTCCTCAGAAGGATCACGGAATCTCCGGCCCCACGGCGCGAGTTCATCTGTTTACGAGGATGACCGAGTTCTTCGACGAGCACCTGCTTCAGGCGGTCGCGGCCGAGCCGTCGAACCGCTGAATGAAGTTCGGAGCCCGCCGCTGTCGCATTCTCGCGGCGGCGCAACAAAAAAAGCGTCCCGGTTTCCCTCTGGAAACCGGGACGCTTTGCACAAACGATCGCGCTCGTTTTTCCGTCTAGTTGTAGAGCGCCTTGACCTTACCCCACGTGCTCTGGTTCGTCGGGACCGTGGGGCAAATGAGAGAGGTCATTCCGACGGCGGTGATGACGAACTCATCCGGGTAGCGAATGGCGCGGACTAGTCCGGATGACGGAAACGGCGTGACCACCACGGGCGTGTTCTCATTACCTTCGCACGCGTCGCACTCCCACGTGACGCCGGCCCGCATCAGGAGCGCGGGAACGAAGGCGTTTTTCGGGATTTGCCACGCGATGGCGACACCGGTCGGCGAATTGCCGAGATGGAGATCGGTGTCGAAGGTGTCGCCTTCCCACGTCAGTTTCGTCGAGTAATCGATAGCGAACTCAACCGCCATTATCCAACAGTTGAAGTTGTGGCCTACGACATACACAGTGCTCTGCACCGTGCCCACGGGCTCGGTCGGGCAGGGCACGCCCGTCTGGCTGTAGTTCTCGTCGAAGTAGATCTGCACGTAGGGAACCTGCGCGTTCACTGCGCCTGCAATCGCAATCGACAACACGATTGCAAATACCGTTAGAGCTTTTCTCATGAGGGGACCTCCTTGCATGGCCGCAACCCGTTGGGAAAGCGACCGCTTGACTTGCGCGCCTCGAACGGGCGGCGGTTACTACGAACGGAACCTTTTTGAGTACAGGCGATTGTGCAAGAGTTGTGCCGCGTAGTGGACGGGAATGGCGGGCGATGGTGGAGGCGAACAATCCGAAAGCCCCTGCGTTCGTTTCCAGGGGCTTTCGCGTGTCCACCGGATTGGCGTGATTCCTTCTCAGCAACTTGCGGTCAACGGCAGTCAGTCGAATAAGAGTCGGACGTTTGGCCCTTATTGGGGGAATACGTGCCGAAGACCGCTTCACACGACCGATTCGATGGATTTCTACTGCTTAATAGGCATTTCACGTGCCATTTGTTTCAAAAAATCTTATGCGTTGCCGTTAAACGAGTTAGGGTCGCCGCTCCGGCGGGCGCGCCGGCCGGGGCGTCCGTTCTCTAAAGACCGTTTACAGCGATCCGTATGGAGCGGCCCGGTAACGTAAGAAACGACAACACGTTCCGGAGTTCTGCCGACTGTTCGTCATACTAACGGCGGTTTACAGCTAAACGTTTACCTATTCCAAAGCCCCAAAGAATCCACTAGGATGGAACGTCCTGATCGATCCGGCGTCTAATGCGGTGCCGCCGTTTAGGGCCGCCGCAACGCGATCGGCGGGAACGCGGGTATCAACGGGGAATTCGAAGAGGAGTGCTCATGCGAAGGAACACGGTGCTAGCTCTGGCTTTGATCTTGGCCGGGAGTCTGACGAGTTGCGGCAAGAACCAGGAAG
This sequence comes from Candidatus Krumholzibacteriia bacterium, assembly GCA_041742575.1. GTDB lineage: Bacteria > Krumholzibacteriota > Krumholzibacteriia > WVZY01 > JAKEHA01 > JBGSIK01. The sequence goes on along the minus strand of JBGSIK010000052.1, from coordinate 1,701 downwards.
AAGCGGATAAGTTCCGCGCGGGAACATCAACCCTGCAGATCGCGCCCGGGCCCCTCAAGTATCTCCGTCTCGAAAACGGCGTGTCGGTCTACCTGCAGGAAGAGCACTCGCGCCCGATGATCGCGGTCGAGGTCCTCTACAAAGCCGGCGCGGCGAACGAAGGGGCCGGGAAGACGCAAGTCTCGTGCTTGCTCGCCCACATGCTGATCTTCTCCGGCAGCGAGAGCTTCAAGGCCGGCGAGGCCGTTGAGGCGCTCTCGAAAGACGGAAGGATCAACGGAGAGCTGACCAATCTCTTCACGCACTTCGACTACGTCGTCCCGTCCGGACAACTGGATTTCGCGCTCAAGGTCGAGGCGGAGCGGTTGACATCAAGCCGGTTTACCGACGATCTCATGCAGAAGTACGCAGAAAAATGCGCGGGAGATGTGACCGTTGTTCTCGAGGATGAGCGAGGGACTCTTTCAAAGTTCGGCGTGATGGCGCTGAACCAGGCGTACAATCACCACCGCACGTCCGTATCGATAATGGCCGCGCCGTCGCAGTTGACCGCCGACGACCTGAAAGGGTTTTTGGACGACCACTACCGCCCCGAAAACATGGTGGTAGTGGCCATCGGTGACCTGGATACCACGGACGCAGTCAAACTCATACAACAGCGGTTCGGGAGCCTCCCCGTGCGGGCCGCTGCGGCCGCCCCTCCGAAACCCGTCACGCGGTCGGTGAACGCCACATGGGACGTACCCGCCGATGTCGCTTTCCTCGTCTTCCCCGGTCCCTACGAGAACGAGAGAGAACGACTGGCGCTCACGATGCTCGGGACCTATCTCAGTCAGTACTTGATGAGGGACGCCGACTTGTACACGAGCGTCAGGAGCTCGCTTGCGAGCAGCTATATATGTCCGGTCGGGGACGAACTTCCTTTCTTTGTGTTCTTGCAGGCGAAGAAGGGCTATAACCTCCAGGATATTCAAGCCACGGCGCTGATCACCATGGAGAAAGGGATGAGCGATGTCTCCGAGGATTTCTTCGAAACAATCAAGTCGAGCCTCGTCAGTTTCGTCGAGACTTCCTCCCTCAAGGCGCAAGTGAACGTGGATTTCGTTCCGCACCACCAGTTCGTCGGCCAGGAGGCCCTGAACGTCGGCATGAAGCACTACCTGCGCGGAGGTGTCGAGACCGGCGCGTTCGTCGAGCTGGTAAGGTCGATCTCCTACGAAGAGGCGAAGCGCTACTTCGCGGCGCGGGTCACCACCAAGAACCTCTTGGAAGTCACCTTCACCGGGCCCAAGGCTCAGTCGCAGTAATAGAATAGGCGGCTGAAGAGGAGCGCGCTCGGGGTGCGGGCTTGCGGGCACTCGGGGGAGCGCGCGTGGGCGGGCACTCGAAGGGATTTTCGGGCCTTCAGGATCCGCGGGTAGGGGGAAACTGCTCCTGCCCATGCTCCGGGGTCGAAACCACTCGGAACAATAGGACATTCTGGGAAGACGTCGCCGCGACGCGCTCGGAAGCGCTGCGGCGTCACCAGGAATCATAGTCCACTTCCTGCTCGATCAGCGCGGCTTTTCCCGGGTTCCCAAACATCTTGGCTCCGGCAAGCCGAAAGCGCCCGGACATGTTGTAAGTCAAGAAGTTACGGTCGTTGAGCCTCCGCCCTCTCCCCTCCGGTTCGGGCATATCCCCCAAAATCCCTGTTCTCGG
>JBGSIK010000051.1:0-4330 GCA_041742575.1 Candidatus Krumholzibacteriia bacterium | reverse complement strand
GATGCGCAGCGTGAGCGACGACTTGGTGTCGCGAAGCATACGGTCGATCTGATCGGAAGCGTGAATGAAGAACTCCCGCCCCTGTTTCCCTCTCAGGGACAGTGCAAATCTGGTTCCGCCGTTTTCCGTCTCGTGCAGCGCCACCGTCAGGGATCCCTGGCGAAGATAACCCTGGAGCGCCCTTCTGATCTGGCCGAGATGGTCCCATGCGGCGCGGCGCTCGCTATCGACGGCCGGCTCGAAGTGGCGCGCGGCGTAGTCTCGCATCGAAAGCCCGAGCCCCCAGTCGCGCACGGCGAAGGGAATGAGCGCAGGTTTGGCGAACGGCAGCGAACGCGCGAATTGGTATAGGGCGTTCAGGCCGCCTTGCGCTGCGATCTGGCGCACGATTCTTCCGAACATCTTGAGGCTATCGGAGAGAGAGTACGCTTCGTAATGAGACGGGCCGTTGAAATACCTCATCTTGTTCCGGATGCGGTCCGCGATGGCCCGCGGTTCCAGGATCCGGCTGTGCAATGTCCGGTAACCTTCGATCAACTCTTGGTAGCTCATTCCTTTGGGGATCACGTTGGTGAAGAGCTTGAAGTTGTCTGCGGCCATCACGTCGGCCACCAAGCGGTTGTCCTTCTTCAAGCGCTCGTAAAGCGGGGTCTTTTCCAAAGCCGTCAGCAAGCCGATCATCGCCGACTGGATTCCGGAATCGACGATGAACTGATACTGGAGCTCGAAGGTGCTCACGGTGTCGTTATCGAACCCGACGATGAAACCGGCCAGGACATCGATGCCGTGCGCGTAGATGGTGCGGACGGAGGAAAGCATGTCGCCGCGCGTGTTCTGGATCTTCCCGGTCTCCAGCAGACTGTCCTTGTCGGGGGACTCAATGCCGATGAAAACCCAGGCGAAGTTCGCGGCCCGCAACAGCTCGAGCAGCTCCGGCTCGCGGGATATGTTGAGCGACATTTCGGTGCCGAAGTTGAAACGATAGTCGTGTTCTTTCTGGTAGTTCACGAGGAAGGTCAGAAGTCGCTTGGCGGCTTTCTTGTCCCCGATGAGGTTGTCGTCCACGAAGAACACCTTGCGCGCACCCTGGCGGCGGAGCGCGTCCAGTTCGGCGCCGATCTGCGAGAGCGATTTCGTCCGCGGCCGCCGGCCGAACATGACGATGATGTCGCAGAACTCACATCGGTACGGACATCCCCGTGAGAACTGAACGCTCATCGTGTCGTACTTTTCGGTCTTGAGCAGGTCGAATCGCGGCGTAGGGGAGTCGTTCAACTCGACGGAGCCCGTCTCTCGATAGAGCGCGCGCGGAACCCCGGCTTCGGTGTCGCGACAGAACTCTTTCCAGATGTACTCCGCTTCACCGGCGACAACGGTGTCGGCGATGGAAGTGTAGCGCTCGGGGCAGAGCGACGCGTAGCTGCCGCCGGCTACGACGGTGTGCCCTCGGCTGCGGTAATAGGCGAGGAGCTCCTTCTGACGCTCGAACTGGACGCCCATGCCGCACACGCCCACGATGTCGGCGTCCGGCTCCAGGGGGATCGATTCGACGTTCTCGTCAACGATCTCGACCGCCCAGTCGTCGGGGCACAGAGCGGCCAGCGTCGCGAGTCCGAGAGGCGGGTTCAGCGTTCGCGCTTTGGGGAGGAGATTGTCAACGGCCCATTTGTATGACCAAAAACTCTCTGGGAACCTCGGATTGATCAGTAGCAGCTTCATCCAGTAACGTCTTTCATTTGAGCACCGTATCGGGCCGGCGCCGTGACCGCCGGCGTAATTTCATTAAATATGACGGAATGCATACGGATTGACCAGCACAAAATAGAAAACCGCGACTTTTTAAGGTTTTCCCGAGACCATGATTGAGCAAGAACCATGCGAGTCACGGGCGCCGGCCGCAACCTCGTGATTTTTTTCTCGTAGTACGACACAAAAATCGCGTGACCTGCCTAACCCTTTCGAAATGGGCCCGAAATGAAAAGGACTGCCTACCTCGTCGTTACCCTGACATCACTCACCATTCTGGCCATGGAGCTCGTGTGGACGCGTATCTTCTCGGCGGAGTTCTTCTACACATATGCGTTTCTCACGTTGTCTCTGGCCGTCATGGGCCTCGGGCTGGGGTCTCTCGCGCTGCGCCTTTTCCCGCTGTTCGACGGCGAGAAGAGCCTCGGTTGGGTGCTCTCGCTGGCGGGCCTCATGGCGCTGGCGGCGCCACCGCTGGTGTTCCTGCTCGATCTGGACTTCCAAGTGCTTTTCGGAAGCTTCACCATGGCCGGCAAGTTCGCAGCGGCTATCGTACTGCTCGGAGCGGCGTACTTCTTCGGCGGGTTGGCGCTGGCGTGGATCTTCAAGCGAGCCGGCCCCAGTATGCCCCGCATCTACTCGGCCGACCTCCTCGGGGCGGGTGCGGGAGTCGTGCTGGCGATCGTGGCGATGAATCACGTAGGCACGCCGGCGGCTGTGTTTCTCTGCGCTCTGCCGATCCTGGTCGCGGCCTTCGCGGTTTCGCGCCGCTGGCGGAAGGCGCTTCCCATCGCGCTCATGATCGCGATGGGCGTCCTCATTCCACGCGCGGACCGGATGCTGGAGGCGAAACGCGAGGAACGTGCGCCCGTAATCTACCGGCACTGGGACGCGATGGCGAAGATAAAAGCGTACGGCTTCGGCGGGGCCTACCGGGGTCTCAACATAGACAACGTCGCCAATTCACCGGTGATCCCGTTCGACGGTGACTGGGAGAAGTGGTACGGAAACCCGGAGAACTCCCGCTGGGACATCGACGTCGGCCACCTGGTGGCGCAGTTCGATTCCTGCACCTTCCTCTCCCTGGGTTCCGGCGGGGGAATGGACGTGCTGCTGGCCCTGGACAAAGGCGCGAGCCGGGTTCACGCCGTCGAGGTCAACGACCACATCAACAAAATGATGACCGTTGCAGACCCTGGCGGTTACGTTTTAGAGGATTCCACCGTCGTGGATTCGACCGGCCGGGTGATCACCATGGCCGAGTACTCCGGGTACCTCTACCGGGATCCGCGCGTCAAGGTGGTCACCGAGGACGCGCGCACGTACATTCGACGCCACCGGAACACTTTCGATGTCATCTACTCGCTGAGCTCCAACACCTGGGCGGCCCTGGGCTCGGGCGCATTCGCGTTCACGGAAAACTACCTTTTCACCACGGAAGCTTTCGTGGACTACTGGCACGCGCTTTCCGACAGCGGATTCCTCTCGATGGAGCATCAGGTCTACATGCCCCGGTTGGTGGGCGAGGTCGTGGACGCGCTCTCCCGTTTGGGTGTCGAGAATCCACGAGAGCATTTCGCGGTCTACAACCTCCCCAAACTGCGCAGAAACGTGCTTCTCCTTTCAAAGCGGCCGCTCAATGACGCACTGCGATACCGCGCCTACGGCGAACTCACACCGGAGCATCAGCAACACATTCATCTACTGTATCCCGCGCCGGACTCGCTTGCAGCCAACATGATCAATCAGATCGTACAGCGCGGCTGGCGTGCGGTCGCCGATACGGCCCGCATCGACTTGTCGCCGTGCACGGACGATCGGCCGTTCGTGGCGCAGATGGGACGGTGGCGGAATCTCGAGCGGAGCCGGCTCGCGAAGATCAACCGATACGTCGAATTCAGCGGATTCCCGCTGTCGAAGCTCACTATTCTCGTCATACTGGCCGTGGTGATGGTGCTGGTCATCCCGCTGAACTGGTTACCGTACCTGCGCAGAGGGCCGAAGCTGCGGGCGGTGCCTTGGCTGTATTTTTTCCTGATCGGCGTGGGGTTCATGAGCGTGGAAGTGGTGCTGATTCAGAAGTACACGCTGTTCATCGGCGCGTCCGTATACAGCATCGCGACCGTCCTGGTGGTTCTGCTGGTGGCCTCGGGGATCGGAAGCCGTATCTCGGATCGGGTGCCGGCCTGGTTGGTCTTCACCGGCATCGTAGGCTGGTTGTTGTTGGAAGTGTTCGCCTTCGGAAAGCTCACCGGCGCGCTCTCGTTTCTGCCCATGGGAGCGCGTGTGCTCGTGGCCGGGTTCCTGGTGGCACCGGTGGGATTCTTCATGGGGATGCCGTTTCCGAAAGGGGCGCTGCGCGTAGGCGCGCTGGTTGATTGGGGGTTCGCTGTCACAGGGGCCGCGTCCATTCTGGGCGCGACCGGAATCGTGCTGGTGGCCTTCACGTACGGGTTCTCAGTGTCACTGTTGTCGGGCGCGGGCGTTTATCTGCTCGGATCCGCCTGTTTGGTGCGGGCGTGGGCGTCCCCGGAATGACGACGGCCCCCCCCCCGCCCCCCCCCCCGAGCTCGGCCCTTCGATG
>JBGSIK010000050.1:0-3490 GCA_041742575.1 Candidatus Krumholzibacteriia bacterium | reverse complement strand
CACGCCGACGCGGGCTACGAAACCGCGATCCAAACCGCGAAAAACCATGATATCAACATCCCTTTTCTTGAGGACTAAACCAGTACTCACGTTGGGTGGCATCGATCGTTAGGAGCGGTCTTGAAACGGGGTGCAGATCTTCTCGTCGTAAACGTCGGTCAGCTTCTCACTCTCGCCGATCCGTCAGGCGTCCCCCGGATCGGCCCGGCTCTTGCGAACCTGGGAATCATCCGCAGAGGCGCGTTCGCTGCCAAACACGGCAGGCTCGTCGCGGTGGGTGCGCGCGATGCGGTGGAGTCATCGGTTGCCGTGACGCCGGATGGCGAGGTCGTGGACGCCGGTGGTGCGGTGGTCATGCCGGGTTTTGTGGACTGCCACACGCACACCGTCTTCGCCCGCTACCGTCTGGATGAATACGAGTGGCGGGTTGCCGGCACCCCATACGCGGTGATAGCCGAGCGGGGGGGAGGCATCGCAAAAAGCGTCGCCGACGTGCGCGGCACCGACGCCGATTCGCTTTTTGCGGCAAGTCGAAGTCGGCTGGCCGGTTGCATGAGGTATGGGACCACAACGATAGAAATAAAAAGTGGTTACGGCCTTGACCTCGAGAGTGAGCTGAAGATGCTCCGGGTTATCCGGCGACTCCAGGAAACATCGCCCGTAACCGTGGTGGCGACATTCATGGGGGCGCATTCGGTGCCGGACGACTATCGGGGCCGGCGCAATGAATACATCGACTTGGTCGTGAACGAGATGATTCCTGCCGTCGCAGAAGAAGGTCTGGCCGAGTACATCGACGTATTCTCGGAGACAGGGGTGTTCACGGTGGCGGAAGCGGAACGAATCTTGCGGGCTGGACAGCGGGCCGGACTGAAGGCCAGGGTCCATGCAGACGAACTCAACGACACCGGATCCGCGGAATTGGCGGCGAGAATCGGCGCGGTTTCCGCGGAACACCTGCACAAGGTGAATCCGCGCGGGATTGCCCGGATGGCGGAGGCGGGCGTGTTCGGTGTGCTTTTGCCGGGGACCAGTTTTGGACTGCCCTCGCTTCATTTTGCCCCCGCCCGAGAAATGATCGGAGCGGGGATGCGCGTGGCGCTGGCGACGGATTTCAATCCCGGCAGCTCCACCAGCGAATCGATACCGATGATGATTGCCATCGCGTGTTCCCACATGCGGTTGAGTCCGGCGGAGGCCGTCGCGGCGGCGACGTACAATGCGGCGTTCGTCGTCGGGCGAGAGCGCGAGGTCGGGAGCCTGGAAGTGGGGAAGCGGGGGGATTTCCTCGTGCTTGCATGCGAGGACTACCGGGAGATACCGAATCGGTTCGGGATCAATCCGGTGGCGAAGTTGTATACCGAGGGGAAGCTGCGGGTCGACAACACGAGATCGTGAGCCATTTGGAGTCACGGTAACAAGGGGCTACGTTGAGCAAGGTCAACGCCATTCGCAAGAAGGCGCTCGAGTTCGTCAGGATGCAGGACTGGCAGAGCGCGATCAAGGAATATCGCCGGCTGGCCGAACTCGATCAGTCCAATCCGAATGTGTTCAACGAGCTCGGCGACATCCACCTCAAGCTCGGGAGCAAGTCCGAGGCATACGAGGGGTTCTCGAGCGCGATCGACGCCTACACGCGCGTCGGCCTGTACAACAACGCCGTTGCCGTGTGCAAGAAGGTGCTGCGGCTCATCCCCACCCGCTACGAAGTGCTGGTCAAACTCGGTTACATCCGCAAGAAGCAGGGCCTCGGCAAGGAAGCGGAGTCGTACTACTTCTCGTATTTCGACAAGGTACTCGTCGATCAGGAAATCGGGCAGTCCGACGTGGCGCGCGTGTGCGCCAACGTTATCGATGAGATGGGAGATTCAGCGCCGGTGCTGGAACGCGTGTACGATTGCCAGATCAAGTTCAAGCTCAACGACCGGACCGGCTCCACGCTCCAGAAGCTGGGCAAGATCTACGCGGAGGAAGGCGCGAGCGAGGAGCTGGAGAAGACACGCAAACGCATGCAGGACGCAGGCGTCGATGCCGCCGGCGTGTCCGTGGTTACCAAGAAAGAGGGTCCCGTCATCACGGAGGCGAACATCTGGTCGGCTTCGCACACCGACGGCGAACGTATCGAGCTGGGGGAAACGCCGAGTCGACCCCAGCGATCGGCTCCGCTCGCTTCGTCGGCGAACAAAGCCAAATCGGTCTACGAGTACGGAGACCTGCAGTTGGGCGCGCAAGAAGAGGTCGGCGGCACGACTGCGGCAACGGACGCCGCGGAACCCCAGCCCGCCGATTCCGTCGACGAGACCGAAGGAGCGGAGGAGCCGGAGGAAGCAGAAGCGGAGTCGAGCGCGCCCGAGTACAACATCACTCCGGAGGAAGCGACTCCTCCCATTCCGCCGGCGCGCGGTCCGCACTCAGCACCCGGTAAAGCGCGGGCGGCGCCGGATGATGCCCCGGCGGAGGAAGAGCCCGGCCAGCAGGAACGCGCAGCTTCCCGCCCCGAGGCGAAGAAAACCACGGACGACCCCGACGAGATCCGCATCTCGGCCATTCTCGGCGACGGGGAAACGGCGAAAGACGGAGTGCTGACCGAGGACGATTACCGCAGTCACTACGATCTCGGGATGGCGTATCTCGAAATGGACCTGTTGGCGGAAGCCATCCGGGAATACCAGACCGCGTCTAAATGCCAGAAGTTCCAGATCCGCGCCCTCGAAATGATCGGCCTGTGTTTCCTCAAGCAGAACCAGCCCAATCTGGCCATCAAGCAGCTCACGCGCGGCCTCCAGCTCATCGGTTCCGGCGACCGTGAAGCGCTCGGCATCAAGTACAACCTCGGGCTGGCGTACGAGATGATCGGCGACTTCGACAATGCCAGAAGCGCGTTCGAGGATGTCTACGTCGAAGACGTCACGTTTCGCGACGTCACCCAGAAAATCGAAAAATACTCCTGATCGCGGCTTTGCCGTTGACGCCCCCTCACCCCTCCGATACCATGACGCGGTGACGGAACCGGTTCTCACCTGCGCGCGCCCCGTTCTCCGGGGCTTTCGTTTAGGATGAAGCGATGAACCGTACCCGACGCGCGATCCTTGCCGGTCTGCTGGTGGCGTTGATCGTCGCCGCCGGCTACGCGCTCGCGGGCGTGCCCAACGTCGAACTCGTCACCCTTCTGATCTTCGTGTCCGGTTTTCTGCTGGGTCCAGGGTTGGGTGCGGTGGTGGGCGGGACGGCCTGGGTTCTCCATTCGACACTGAACCCGCTGGGAGCGGCTGCGCCCCCGGTGCTGGCCGCGCAGGTCTTGTGCGGGGCGGTGATCGGATTGGCGGGAGCGGTTGTGGGCAGACCGCTGCTCTCGCTGCGAAGTCGTCCCGCAGCGGCCGTCGCCTATGGTATGACGGGTCTCGTTCTGACGGCTGTGTACCAGGTGCTGGTGAACGCGGCGGCATTCGTGACCTTCGCCGACCGCGACGCACAGAGGGCTTTTTGGGGT
>JBGSIK010000049.1:0-13194 GCA_041742575.1 Candidatus Krumholzibacteriia bacterium | reverse complement strand
TCGATTGTGCCGCGCGCACAATAATCTGAGATTGCCAGCCTTGCTCGGCCCTCCCCGCGCAAAAGGAATCGGGAAATGATCGATCTGCAGACTAAACGTCGAGTTACACCGCTTGCCGTTGGTCCCCACGTAGGCGCACCGGCCCTTGTCCCGTGTCCATACCTGTTCTTTTTCTTTGGCCGGTATGTGCCGTGACGGGCTTGTCTCCGAGCTCGTGTTCGGAGCCGTTTTCGCGGGGCGCTTCTTTTCGGCTTTTCTCTGGTCGCGCCGTTCTTCCTTGCGCTTGGGGTCCGAGCGCTCCAGGAACGCCTCCGAGAGCTCTTCGAATAGAATGTCGTAGTCCACGCCCCGGGGATACTTGCTAGACAACAACGACTTGCACCGATCGAGCTTAGCCTTGACCTGGTCTGAGATCACGGCCTCGACCTTCCATTTTCGCTCGAACTCCGGGCGCTCGCCGCTCACTTCGCTGCGAAGTGAAGGCCGAGTTTCTCGGCTGGAGGAAGTGACTTCGCAGCGAAGTCCGGGCACCTTCTTTTCGCCTGGGGCTGAGACTTCGCTGCGAAGTCGGTCGCTACTCTCGCCGATAGCGAGAGCCTCGCCGGCGCTTGTCGGCGCTGCGGCAGGTCTTGCCGCCGGTTTCGGCACCATCACGGGTCTCATCCGGTCGGGCGAAAGCCCTTTGGCGTCATACCGCGCCGCGATCCACTTAACCTCAGCCTTCGATTTCCCGCAGATCTCTTCAAGAACCGCTTGCTTGATGAACTTTTGCACACGCCCCAATGTGCACAGGGTCACTCGGCCCCGCCCTGGACAAGACGCTCCCACGCCTCGGGACAGCGAAGAATCGCCTGCGCCGCCCGCACCCGCCGCCAGGCCGAGGCGTCCGTGTAGCCAAGCTCTCCCGTGCAGTACTCATAGAGCGAGCCGTAGCCCTTTCCGAGGTGAAGTCCCCGGCGCGCGACTTCGATCAGGTGGGAGACGATTTCCAGGGTGAAGGATTTTTCTTTTTCGACCAGGGACCGCAGGCGAGCAACGAGTTCCCGGTCGGAGAGACTCTTGAGGGCGAGCATTGAGGACCTCCCGGTTGTTGTACGGCACGACCTAAGCAACCTGGGAGGTGGGTTGCGGGATTCGTGTTTAATATAACACGCGGTATTTCGGCTTCCGTACGCGGCGCGGAGACGCCGAAAGCGAGGAGAGACAAGAAACAAGTCAAAATTGACAAAACCCTGTTCGCGCGCGCCCGTGAGAACAGAGCAAAAGGCTATTCGAGGCGGGCTCGGGAACCGAGAAGTCCGCCTTCTAAATTCCTGTCAAACTGTTTTTTTTGCGCGACAGAAATTTCTTTCGTCTGAACAATAACGCCGGCGCTACGAAACGACGGCGGTCCTTTGCTCGCCAGCTTTCCATCAGGCGTCACCGACCGGCCGCACCGCGCGAGGCGGCTCTCATCTCCAGTCTCCCCCGGGGTCGCCTTAAACTACCTCAGAAGCATCATCTTCCTGGAAAGTGCGAGCTTGCCCACGCACAGTCTATAAACGTAGAGACCGGATGCCACCACGGTCCCTGCGTTATTCGTCCCATCCCATGTCACTTCCTGATAGCCTGCCGACACCTGCTTGTCGACCAATGTGCGTACCAGTTTCCCGTCAGGCGAGTAGATACGCAAAGTGACGTGCGCAGCGGAAGGGACCACGTAACCGATCGACGTCGTGGGGTTGAAAGGGTTCGGACAGTTTTGAAGCAACTGCAAGGACGGCGGCGCAAGTTCAACCTCCACCGGCACCGAACGCACCTCACCGGATCGTTCTTCCAAGGCAACGAGAGTGTAGCGATAGCGTTCACCGGCGAGCGCGGTGTCGTCGACATATCGTCGCTCTGTGGGCGCTATGGGCTGCCTGTTTATGATTCGCTCAATGGAGCCCTCACCAGCCGAGCGATAGACCTGGAATCCCTCGACGTCCTGGTCGGACGAAACCGACCAGACCAGCTCCACGCCGCTTGTTATCGGACGCGCGTGAAATCCCGTTATCGTTACTGCCGTGGGGGCGCCGTAATCGCCGCGGAGGATCGTTCCACTCCTTCCGACGGTTGTGCCTGTCTTCGGGCTCGTCAGATAAATACCATTGAGGTCGTATCCTGTCTGGCTATGCTGCCAGAGCCACGTGACGCCGCCGTCCTCAGTGCGCCTCATCTCGCCGTACTCGCCCACTGCTATGCCATTGTTTGCGTCAAAGAATGCGACAGCATAGAAGGTGCGATCTGTGGGGATGTCCAGTTTCACCCAAGTGGTGCCCCCGTCCACGGTGTGGATAATCGTGCCGCCATCGCCCACGATGGTGCCTGTATTCGCGTCCGTGAACGCAACACCATAGTATCCCACTCTCCACGGAGTCACCTGAGGAACCCATGTCGCTCCGCCGTCAGTCGTCCGCACAATCGTGCGAGTCGGGCCAACGGCAGTTCCCGTCTCGCGGTCTGTCAAACACACGTCGTACAAATCCGAGTTGGGGAAAGACGGACTGGCATGCCGTACCCACGTATTGCCGCCGTCGGTAGTCCTAAATACCACGTTAAGTCCCACCGCGGTGCCCGTATAGGCGCCTGCGAAGCAAACAGCCTTGATCGGGAGTGTCGTGCCGCTGGTCCGGAGCACCCACGTCGCGCCACCATCCGATGTGCGCAAAATAGTACCCTCCCACCCCACTACGGTGCCGTTGTGCGCGTCCGTGAAGAAGACGTCGCACAGTATGCTGGTCGTACCGCTTACTTGTTGTTCCCACTTGTTTCCGCCATCCGAAGTGCGAAGAATCAAACCGCCCCATCCCACCGCCCATCCTCTGTACTCGTCGACGAAACAGACAGCTGACAATTCCCCATATGTAACGCTTGTGGACTCGTTGACCCAGGTGACTCCACTATCCGTAGTTAGCAGGATCGTGCCATTAGCGCCCACGGCGACCGCCGTATTCGCGTCGCCCCATGCAACGGCGTACAGATCGTGGTCCGTGCCACTCGTCTGGACAACCCACGTGGATCCGCCATCCGTCGTGGTAACAATCCTGCCTCCCCTGCCGACTGCGATACCGACATTCGCGTCCAGGAATTCCACGCCATAGAGATTCTGCTTAGTGGCGACCGGCTGCGTGACCCAGTTCTCTCCCCCGTCCGTCGTCCGCAGAATCGCGCCGTTCGCGCCTACGGCCGTTCCCGTAACCACATCGATTAAATGAACGTCGTGGAGCCAGGTCGCATCGCCCGCGTCTTGCCTTGTCCATGTGGCACCACCATCGATCGTCCGAAAAATGACCGCTTCAGGAAGAACTGCGTCGGTCGTACCTACGACCGTGCCCGTGTTTTTGTCGGCAAAGGAAACCGCCGAGAGCTCGGGCCATGAACCGAGCGTTTGGGGAACCCAGGTTGTGCCGGCGTCGGTTGTGCGCAGAATCGTCGCCTGTCCCACGACCGTTCCCGTGCTCGCGTCGCTGAATGACACCCCCCTTAGTTCATCGCCCCATCCGACGATCCGAACGCTCCATGTAACGCCCCCATCTACCGTTTGAAGAATGGCCCCACGGCTTCCGACAACCGTTCCGGTGTTTGGGTCCGTAAACGCAACCCCGCGGAGTCCGTGGCCCGTGTATGGCTCTTGGGCGATCCACGTAACCCCGCCGTCGGTCGAGCGCAGAATCACGCCACCGTCCCCCACCGCAATTACCGTGTTTGAATCAGCGAACGTAATCGCCCGCAAAGCACTGCCCGTGGGCTTGGGATTCTGCCAAGACCACACCGGCGTTGCTGCCTGGGTATTCGCGTAAATCGACGTAGCCGATGCGAATAGCGCAAGCCCCGTCAGTACTCTGGATGGCAATCGAATGAAGCCGAATGAGGGGAAGCCGGGCATTTCACCACCCCCCAACCGCCATCGGTAGCTGGACCCGTGGCAGATTGCGGACTTCGGGCCGTAAGTAGGAGCCGAGTCCCGCACGCGCCACATCGAGGCCATTGACCCGAGAGGCAGACTATAGTTTATCACATCGTGGACAGTAAATCAATCGTTGCGGTGCGCGTGCGGATTCCCGCGAGCGCTGGTATCTCGACTGTCGTTTCGAAAGCCAATCGAGTCGCGAGCAGTTCGAAGCCCAACCACATCAGACCACGTGGCACAAGCAGCTGAGGTGTCATTTCTATTAGAACCACCCCAGTCGGTCGATCACCCCTCGCCCAAGATCGTGAGCTGCCACACATCGCGGCTGCTGGAGTGCAGCAGCGGGTGGATCGCAAGCCGACCCGTCTTCCCGATGCTCCGCTGCAGGTGCCGGAGTTCCGTGAGCTTCGACTTCACGTCGGGAGACACCTGCGGCTCGAGGCCCGCTTCCCGCATGAGCAGGATTCCCTTGGCGTGGATCCCGAGCTCCACCTGGAGCCGGAGGTAGCAGAGCATATCGACCACGATCTCGCGCGGGAAGGTGTCGCGTATCGATCGGAAGAACATGCCCAGGGGGGACTCGGACACCCGTCCCGAGTTGATGATCTCGAGCAGCTCCGTGTCCACATCGAACTGCGATCCCAGCCAGCGACGCGTGACCTGTTCACTGCGGTAGAACACGACCAGGATCACCAGCGGCAGAGTGAAATGAATGAGCACGGTGGATACGATCGGCGAAAAGACGAAGTGGTTGTAGAATGAGTGCAGCAGCACCGCCGCAACCAGGCCCGGCACGAACACGCCCCGGCGTCGCGGGGCGCTGCGGTCGAACAGGCTTTTGGTCATGATCCCGAAAATCGCCGCCGTGCCCCCGTGCATGATCGCGGTGCCGAAGCCGCGCACGAGCCAGATCACGACTCTCGATTCCCCCAGCGCCTGGATGTAGTAGGCGTTCTCCACGACGGCGAAGCCCGCCCCGACCGCGAACCCGCATATGGCCGCATCCACCACGAAGCCGACACGGCGTGATCGGACTAGATAGTAGACATATGCTGCTTTGAGAATCTCCTCCACGATCGGCGCCCCGTAACGCGCGTACACCGCGCGATCGAGCGACAGCCAGCGCATGAGGAGCACGTTCAGGGGGAGGCTCACGAGCGCGACCAGCGCGCCCATGAGAATTGCGGCGAAGAGGGCCCGGCTGCGAACGAGCTTGTAGCTGTCGAGCAAGTGGAGAGCCAGCAAAAAGAGCAGCACCGGGAGGATGCTTACGGCAAAACGCAGGATATGATCGATGACGGGCGCGTTCACGCGTTCAAGAATTTTCGAAGCGACAAGATCAGAGCCGGATATCCGGCGGTTTATAGTATCTTCAATGATATCATAAACTCGCCTCTTGGCCCGCGCCCACTTTCCCACGCCGCCGCGTATCCCGCGGAGAGAGTCATTTCGAGCCCGGACACCCACACCACCCGGAAATCCAGTTGCCCGCCGAGGTTCATGAGTTCACGCTGTGTGATCTCGTTCGTGTAGTCGGTCACGATGGCGGTCGTGAACAGCGCGGGCCGGACCCAGGTAACGTAGACGAATGGGAACCCCACCCGCTTGAAGCGCGCCGGCGGGAGCGTCCACTCGAGCATGAGCCGCCCGAAGTTCGTACCCCCTACCGAGCTGATCTCGACGCCGGGGTAGCTCTCGTAGTCGCGGTACCGCTTCTCCTCGCCGTGGTCCACATAGTTGTTACCGAAGCCGCCGAAGTAGAAGTTCGCGAAGGAGTCCCGCGCGTGCCCCCAGGAATACCCCACCGCACCCCTGAGCCAGAGCGACGAATGGTCCAGCGGAAGCAGGAATCCCACGTCGGCGTAAGACGAGACCAATGAGTAGAAGGTCTCGTTCACGTAGTTGGCCGTGTACACGCCGCCGACTTTCAAGCCCTTCTCGTCGTCAACGGCGCCGATCGTCTTCCGCAATTTCCGGTACTCCATTTCGACATGCCCGGTGGTGTATTGATCGAATGTCGCCGCCACCCCCTGCGCGAACGGGAGCTCATCCAGGTCTCCGTAGTGCGCCGCCCGCAAGGAGTATTCGAGGTACCTCGGCTTGTCGGCGATCAAGTAGTTGTCATAGTCGACCGAGGCGGAATACCCCTTCCGGCTTGTGAGCGTGGGGCCGAAGAAGTCGTAGAAATCGCTGCGGTTCCACGTGGCCTCGAACGTCCACGGCCACATGCGGTACTCGAACATGACATGCGCGCGTTGAGCGCCGGGCACGTCCCCCTCGGGGCTCACGGCCGCCTTCAATTTGGCGCTCTGGAGGCCGGCGGGATCCATGAAGTTCAAGCGAATTCCGATCGCGGTCCAGTCCTTGTACCTGTCGATCACCGGATAGGCGGTGTCGAGGGTCGTGTTTCGGAACTTTCTGTAATCGCCGTGATACGTCATCACGGAGTCGAGATTCACCTCGCGCGGCGAACCGAGCTTCCACTCCTTCACGATCGGGTGCCGCTGGACGACGGCGTTCCCGAGATAACGCACCGGCGCCACGTCCTCCACCACGCGATTGGGAATCATCACGGGGAGAAAACCGTGGCCGGTGTATGCGAATACGATCAAGGAATCCGCCGACACCGGCGCCGGCCGGAAATAGCCCGTCTCGCAGTTCGTGATCGCTTCCATGGTCTCGCGCTCGAAATCGAAGCGGAACACGTTGGAAACGCCGGAGAGATACGAGGTCCCGTACAGGTATCGCCCGTCCGGGGAGAAGACGAAGTTCGCGGGAGCGGTTTTCTCGAATTCGTACAGCACGCTGTAGGAGGCATCTCCTTTCATCAGGGCCGGAACACTGAGCGAAATGAGACGCACGCGTCCGGTGATCTCGATCATCGAGCAGGTGAGACGCTGCCCGTCCGGAGAGATGTCGAGATCGAAAATGTCGCGGCCGAAGGGTAGCACCATGAGGTCCTCGATGAGGCCCCAGTCATCGTACGGCGGCGAGATGCGCACCAGGGTCGAGAATCCGTTGTGGTGCTGCACACCCCAGATGGTCTTGTCCACGGCGTTGAAGCACAGGTCTCCGGTGCGGAAGTTGCGTATGAGTGCTTTGACGCGGCCGGTCTCGACATCGACGCAATTGAGGTCCCGCCAGTACTTGCCGTTGTTGGTGGTGAAGTACATCACTCCCGCGTCCGCGTCGTAGGCCAGCGAGGAGACGTAGTAGAGCGCGGGGGTATCGATCTCGCAGATCTTCTCGATCGAACCTCCGGCCACGTCGATCGCGGCCACGTGGGCGAACTCTCCGGGGTAGTTCACGGCGGTGTAGAACTTCCCTCGCTTGGCGTCGAAGTAACCCCTGGATACCGAACCCAGCGGATGTCCCATGAGGGGACGCTCGAAGGTGACCGGGTACTTCCGCACCGAATCCAGATTGGCCGCTTGCCACTGGTGCTCCCATGCGATCCACCGCGACCACTCCTCGTCGAGCGAACGCCCGATCAACTTTTCGAACTGCGCGGAGAAGCGCGCGCTCGAACCCGGCGAGCGGTTGGCCCACGCGATCACGGTTTCGGGGCCGTACTCGTGGGCGAGGTAGCTCACGAAACGCGTGCCGTACAGATATGCGTTCTGGCCGATCTGGAAATCGATGGTCGTCCCTTCCGACTCCAACCCCACGACGTCGTAGAAGTAGGCCCCGTCGCGCACCATGCTCCGGAACACCATCTCGTCGTACCCGCCCAGCGCGCGCCCGATGCCCCCAGCGAGCCACGTCTCGAGGAACACGGCCATGCCCTCGTGGAACCAGCGCGGCGCGTAGCGGCGCGGGTTGGTGAGGTAGCTGTACACCAGGGAAACCGGGTCGTCCGCGCTCGCCATCACCTTGCCGAAAAAGATCTTGCGGTAGAACTCATCCATGCCCGCGGCTTTTTCCGACACCACCACGTGCACAAGCTCGTGGCTCACGACCCAGTTGAAGCGCTCGTTGGTGGGACAGGTCTCGTAAACGTATTCGAATGGTTCGATGCCCAGCGTGATGTAGTTGTTGGGAATGGTCGAGGTGCCGGCGTAGCCGTAATCGTCGAAGTCCTGCAGGAGGATCGTCACCCGCTCGGAGGGCTTATAACCGAAGAAATCGCGGTAGAACCCCATCGAGTTCTCGTAGCAGCGGGCGAGGTGCGGCAGGATATACGCATGGTCCTTGTCGTAATAGACGAGCTGCAATTGCTCCGTCTCGAGGACGCGCCACTTGAGCACGTATTCCACACCATACGCCGGTTTCGCGGGAGCCAATGCCCCCAGGGCCGTGGCGATCGCCAGGAGGAAAGTTGCGGGTGCCGTGCGAACGCGTTTTGCGTTCATTCCCGTCCAGGGTTGGAATTACAGTGCGGGAAATGCCGCAGCCGCCAGAGCGGGCCACGGCACTCCCCGCACTCGTGTTCCGGCCGGAGCCGGTCTTCGCCTATGACCGCTGAGCGAACGCCCGATTGAAGATGCCTGCCTTCTCGTTCACCGTCGCGCGCCCGATCATATTGGCCTTCTCGTTCGCCGTCGCGCGATCGAGTATTCCGGCACGCTCACGAACCGACGCACGCCCCAGCATATCCATCTTCTGCTGCTGCGTCGCACGGTCCAGGAAATTCGACTTCTCATACGGCGTCGCACGGTCCAGGAACTCCGATTTCTGCTGCGGCGCCGCACGACCAAAAGTTTCCTCCGTCATTTCGAACTTGCCGAAGAACTCCGTCCGCTGCTCAGGTGTGAGCCGAGAGAACATCTCGATGCGCTGCTCCGGCGTCGCCCGCGCGACAAACCTCGCACGCTCTTCGGCATTTGCCCGCTCCAGCATCTCCGTCTTGCCCTCGACCGTCGCCCGCTCGTAAGACGCCGCTTCCATACCCGCCCGCCCGAAGAACTCCGTGCGCTGCTCAGGCGTGAGCCGAGAGAACATATCCACCCGCTGCTCCGGCGTCGCACGGCCGAAGAACTCAGCCTTCTCATTCGGCGTCGCCCTCTCCAGGAACTCGCTCTTCTCCTGCATCGACATCTGCCCGTAGTTCTCCTCCTTCACGTTCACTTTCCCGAAGAACTCCGTGCGCTGCTCAGGCGTGAGCCGAGAGAACATATCCACCCGCTGCTCCGGCGTCGCCCGACCGAAGAACTCCGCCTTCTGATACGGCGTCGCACGGCCCAGAATCCCATCCACCTCTTCCGGCGTCGCCTTGCCCAGCATGTCCGCGCGCAGCTTCATGTCGAGGCGGCCAAGCATGTCCGCCTTCCCTTCCATCGAGGCACGGTCCAGCATTCCCGCTTTCTCCTCCATGGACGCACGCTGGAAGAAGCCAAGTTTCTCGTGGAGCTCGCACCGCCCGATCATATTGGCCTTCTCGTTCGCCGTAGCGCGATCGAGTATTCCGGCACGCTCACCGACCGACGCCCGCCCCAGCATATCCATCCTCTGCTGCGGCGTCGCCCGGTCCAGGAAATTCGCCTTCTCATTCGGCGTCGCACGATCCAGGAACTCCGACTTCTGCTGCGGCGCCGCACGACCAAAGGCTTCCTCCGTCATCTCAAACTTACCGAAGAACTCCGTCCGCTGCTCAGGTGTGAGCCGAGAGAACATATCCACACGCTGCTCCGGCGTCGCCCGCGCGACAAACCTCGCACGCTCTTCGGCATTCGCCCGCTCCAGCATCTCCGTCTTGCCCTCGAGCGAGGCCCGCTCCCAAGCCGGAGCATCAATGCCCATGCGCCCGAAGAACTCCGTGCGCTCCTCAGGTGTGAGCCGCGAGAACATCTCCACTCGCTCCAGCGGCTTCGCACGCCCGTACATCTCCGCCTTCTCATTCGGCGTCGCCCTCTCCAGGAACTCGCTCTTCTCCTGCATCGACATCTGCCCGTAGTCCTCTTCCTTCACGTTCACTTTCCCGAAGAAGTTCGTCCGTTCCTCAGGCGTGAGCCGAGAGAACATCTCGATGCGCTGCTCCGGCGTCGCCCGACCGAAGAACTCCGCCTTCTGATACGGCGTCGCGCGCCCCAGAATCCCATCCACCTCTTCCGGCGTCGCCTTGCCCAGCACGTACGCCCTCTCCTGAGCCGAGGACCGTCCAAGAAGATTGGCCATGTCCTCCGCCGTGGCCACCTCGCTGAGCCACGAGGAGATGAGCATCTCCGACTCGCCGGGGGTGCTGCCCGCGAGGACCACGTCCTCGGGCCGTATCTGCTCGGAACGGTATTTCTCGACCGTGCCGATTGCACCGGTGGTTTCCTCGCCGGTGGGAGTGGGTCGGTTGAATATGGCGAAGAAACCCACTACGACAATAACAACCAGACTGGCGGTTACCAGCATGGACTTTGATCTGTTCGTCATGGGAACGAACCTCCTTGGGATGGGACCACTGCCGAATCCGAAACATGCGTGTCACACGTACTACAGATGTGTGCCCGCAAAGTTGGTGTGAGTTTATCGACTGCCTACGGTTCAATCCGCGGCCGACGGGGTGAGTGTGTTTTGGAAGATGAGCTGGTCGGCCGAATAGACACTTATGGTCAACGCCGTCTCGGCGGCACCTTCCCGCGAGAACAGCAGAAGACACCTCGAACTGCCCGTTTGTGCCACGCGGGTCTCGCCCGCGCTGGTAGACACCTGATCCGCCCTTCCCTGCATGGTGCGAAATCCGTCCAGTAAGAGCTCGTCCGCGCGATACCCGACGACCCAGTCGATCGCCCCCGGAGAGTCCAGAGAGACATCGGCGAGCAGGGCCCGGTCCGATTCGTGCAGGCGGACGCGTCCATGAACCTCGCCGGCGTTGACGGAAACGGACGCCGTTTCCGTGAAGCTGCCGCCGGGGCTTATTGCACTCATCGACCCGTACAAGTCCGTCTTGTCGACTTCGTCGCCGCCCCGCGATCGGTCGTAACTTATGGACGAATAAACGAGCGCCCCGAACACGATACCGATTGCGAAGATGCCGGCGTAGCTCAAACGGCGGACGGTGAAGAATTGCGCGGCACGAGAGGCCAGCGCATTGGCTGGCCCCTTGGTCGGCTTTCGTGCCGCGTATCGGCCAAATGGGATCGAGGAGAACACGCGCTCCTCCGAACCCGCCGGTAAGTCGAGCTGCGGGACGGCACTCACCGCCTCCATCGTGCGCCCGAGCTGCTGGAAGTAGGCGGCCGCTTCGCTGTTCGCGGCGAGCTTCGCCCGGAGTTCCGCGCTTCGCTCGGGCGGCAGCAGTCCGTCGAGCTCCAGGTTCATCAGCTCCACGAGCTCGGGATCTAACATTCCCGAATTCCCTCCTTCTCCAATATCTCCTTGAGGAGCTGTCTGGCGGTGAACAACCTGGATTTGACCGTCTTCTCCGGAATCTGAAGAATGTCGCCGATCTCCTGGTAGGACATATCGTGGTAATGCTTGAGGACCAGCACCAGCCGGTAGTCCATCTTCAGGAGTGAGATGGCCCGCCCGATCCGCTGGCTCAATTCCTGATCGTGATAGCTTTTTTCGGGGGTGAGTGAGTTCACCGCCGTCACTCCACTTTCGTACTCCTCCAGGCGCTTCCGCTGTTTGGAAAAGTTGATCGATTCATTGACGGCGATCCGGTAGATCCAGCTAAAAAACTGGCGAGATCGATCGAACGAAGAGAGTTTCTCGTACGCCTTGATGAAAACGGTCTGCACGATGTCCTCCGCGTCCTCCGGGTCTCGCACCACCCGCAGCGCCAGGTTGTAGATCGGCTTCTGGTACTTGCGGACGAGCGTCTCGAATGCGCGCTCGTTGCCCGCCATGCACTCCGTGACCAGAACTGCGTCGTTGTTTGCTTTCATTGTCTACTACAAACGAAGCGGGGAAAAGTTGGCGAGTGAATCAAGGATGGCGGTCGGCTTCCCCCCTTACGAACGGGCGGATCACTCGATTTCGAAAACCTGGTCGAATCCGGCGATCTGGAACACCTCCCGGATGTGGCGGTTGAGGCCCACGAGTTTTAACTTTGCGCCCGAATCCAGCAGTCGCTTCTGCGCGCCCAAGAGGAGGCCCAAACCGGCGCTGGAAATGTAATCAAGCTCCTCGAAGTTGACCGTGCAGGACGAAACGATCCGATTGAGCTCCCCCCGGGCACGTTCGACCTGCGTGGCATCGAACCGTCCCGAGAGCCTCACTTCACCGTCGTCCGCGATCGTGATGTTGAACATCCGGCCCCTCCAGGCGCTTGACCAGGGTGATGCTGGCAGTGCGGTCCTTGTAGTCGTAGGCGATCTCGTCCACCAGACTGCGGACGAGATGTAAACCGAGCCCGCCGACACGCCGCTCCGCCAGCGGTTTGTCCACGTCCACCGGAATGGCCCGAGTCACGTCGAAATGCTCTGCGTCGTATTCGATGATTTTGACGACGAGATTGTCGCCGGAAATTTCCAGTTGGACCGCGACTTCCGCACCACCACCCCTGTGGCACTTGACGATGTTCGTGAACAGTTCCTCCACTGCGAGGTTCATCACGAAGGACATTCGCTCCCCGAGGTCGTGGGCGCCGGCGAATTCCGACGTGAATTCGAACACGTCATCGAGCGCGGCCATTTCCCGCTTGAAGGATCTCCGTCGCATGCCCGCTCACCATTCCGGCGCCAGGTCGTTCACGATTCTACCACAAAAGCACAGGGCGTTGTACACCGTTTGTAGCCGATCCTCAACCGCGCGCGCCCCGGCCCCGATAATCCTACGTTGTCGGCCTGTAGCGCGTGGGGCGCTACAACCGCTCGATCACCGACTGTAATTTCGCGCGCACCTCTCCCGCGACCGAAGAGAGCTCCGGATTCTTGACCGCCTGCATCGAAGCCACCGGATCGATGGCCGCAATCTCGATCTTACCGCCGCCGGCATCCTGGACGATCACGTTGCAGGGCAGCATGGTTCCGATCTTGTCCTCCGCTTCCAGCGCCTTGTGCGCGAAGGGCGGATTGCACGCGCCGAGTATCCGGTAAGGCCGGAACTCCACGTTCAGTTTCTTCTTGAGGGTTTCCCTGACGTCTATTTCCGTGAGCACCCCGAATCCCTCCGCGCTGAGCGCTTTCTTCACCCTCTCGATCGCTTCATCGAAACCCGACTGGATCGTCCTCGCAAAGTAGTAGCTCATGGTTTCCTCCTCGATCGGTTCCCTCTTCTTCGATGTTCATTCCCCTGCGTCCCGGACGGGTCCGCGCGCGCGTTTCGTCCTGCTCCGGCGCTGCTTCTCTTCCAGCCGCCGCTCCCGCGAGACCTGCGTGGGCTTCGTCGCG
>JBGSIK010000048.1:0-5051 GCA_041742575.1 Candidatus Krumholzibacteriia bacterium | reverse complement strand
ATCCACTTCGGGAGGGTGCGGAAGTACAAGGCGATCGACACCGTGATCCGCTCCTTCGGGCTCATCAGGGAACGTCTGCCCGAGGCGCGTTTACTGGTGATCGGGGACGGGCCGGAGCTGGGAAACCTTCGAAAGCTCGCTTCGGAGCTGGGGTTGAGTGCCGCGGTCGATTTCCGGGGCCGGGTGCCCACGGAAGAACTGGTCGAGATCCTGAACCATGTTCATCTGTTCGTGAACGCGAGCCCGAAGGAAGGTTGGGGTCTGACCGTTCTGGAGGCGAACGCTTGCGGCGTGCCGGTGGTGGGCAGCGACCGCCCCGGGCTCAAGGACTCCATTCTCGACGGCAAGACGGGTTATCTGGTGCCGTTCGGCGACGTGGAAACGTTCGCCGCCAGAGGGTTGGAAATCCTCGGCGACGAGGCGCTCTGGCACCGCATGAGTGCGGCCGCGTTGGAGTGGGCGGGCACCATGACGTGGGAGCGGACGGCCGACGAAATGGAGCGTCTTTTCCTACAGGCGGCAACGCCAGCTTATGAAGAGAGCCATAGCCAAGCATAAGCTCGCCGTCAAGGTCATCGTCAGCACGGCGTTGATCGCCTTCCTGCTGACGAAGGTCTCGATATCCGATCTCATTCGAATCGTGTCCTCGATCGATCCCGGGCTGGTGCTCGCTTCGATGGCCTGCTACTTCGTGAGCAACGTGCTGGGGGCGTATCAGTGGCACCTGCTGCTCGCGTCCAGCGGCATCCGGATGCGCTTCGCGCAGACTTTTCAGTTCTACTTCGTCGGGCTCTTCTTCAACAACTTCCTGCCGGCCAACATCGGGGGCGACGCGATCAAGGTCTATGACGTTTCCCGGGTGGGCAGCAGCGTCTACCAGGTGATCGCGGTCACGCTGCTCGACCGCCTGCTGGGGATATTCAGCCTGTGCGTGCTCGCCCTGGGCGCCGTCGCCTACGTGGCGCGATCGGACCAGGCCGGGCCATACGGCCTCTACGTGATCGTGTTCGCGGCGTGCATGGTGCCGGCGCTCGGTTTCTACTTCATCAAACCGCTGGGCAACTGGCTGCGCCGGACCGTGATGCGGGTACGGTCGCTGTCCCTGGACGTGCGCATAT
Organism: Candidatus Krumholzibacteriia bacterium; assembly: GCA_041742575.1. Lineage (GTDB taxonomy): Bacteria > Krumholzibacteriota > Krumholzibacteriia > WVZY01 > JAKEHA01 > JBGSIK01. The sequence goes on along the minus strand of JBGSIK010000048.1, from coordinate 3,933 downwards.
CGTCCGTCCTCGATCACCTGGGGAAGTTCAAGGGGAAGAAGCCTCTGGTGCTGCAGCTGGTGGGGCTGTCGATCGTGATCCAGGCGATGCGAGTATATACGCATATTCTGGTGGCGTTGGCGCTCGCGATTCCCCTGACTGCCCTGGCGAAAGCCCAGTTTTTTGTCTTTGTGCCGCTCTTGAGCCTTGCTATGATTCCGCCCATAACCATCAATGGCCTCGGCATCCGGGAGGGGCTTGGGATAGTGCTTTTCGCCAACGCCGGGCTGTCGGCGGCGGATGCGTTTGCGATGGAGTTCCTGACGTTCGTCGCTTCCGTCATTGTGAGCCTGTTCGGCTTCCTGATGTTCGTGTCGCGGCGCCAACGCGCCCCGAAAGAAGTTGACCGCGTATCGGATTCTGGCATTTGATGTTGCCGGGGGAAAGGGCTCCCGCCTCCGGTTTGGATGATCCAGCGGGTGGGGAGGCCCGCGGGGGACTCAAAACGGAAGCGGTACGGGAACCCGAAGCGTGGTCCCGTTATATAAGAGCATGTAAATCGGCCAGCTCGTTCATCTCCAACGGCCGGACCGCCGGCCCAGCCACCACTTGGTATCCATGGGCAAACGCTCGAATCGGGTGAACCGCGCCGATCGGAAGACTTCCGAGCAGGCCCGGGGCCAGACGGATCGAAACAACGCCGGAACCGCCGCCGGCGCCCGCGCCGCGGGATCGGTCGCCGGCGGCGATCCGCTACGGATCGCCTCTGAGCCCGGCAAACGAGTCTTCTGGGTGGGACTGGCGGTCTCCTTCCTCGCCAGTTTCGCGCTGTACCTGAAGACGATGGCGGCCACTTCCAGCTTCTGGGATTCGGGGGAGTATATCGCGTCCGCCTACACGCTCGGGATACCCCATTCGCCGGGCACGCCGCTGTACGTCCTGGTCGGCCGGGTGTTCACGCTGTTGCCCTTCCCGTTCTACTCCATCGCCGAGCGGGTCAACCTGCTATCCGCTTTCTGCGGTGCGGTGGGAGTGGCGTTCGTCTTCGTCCTCATCGTACGCTTCCTCGACTACATCATGGGCAAGACCGCCACCACGACCGACGCCGTGGTCAAAGTCGTCGGCGGGCTGGTGGGGGCGTTTTTCATTGCCGCCAGCGACACCTACTGGATCGACTCCACCGAGGCAGAGGTGTACGCGATGAGCAACGCGCTCATGGGTTTCATGACCTGGTTGGGCCTCAAATGGGGCGACAAATCGCGGGACGTGCGTTCGACGTTCCTGATCTATCTCCTTTTCTATCTCCTGGCTCTGAGCGTCGGTTTCCATCTCGGCACCATACTGGCCATCTCGGGGATATTCTTCTTCGTTTTGATGACGAGGGAAAAGCTGTTCTCGAACCTCGAGTTCATTGTCGCGTGCGCGGGGGTGGCGATCTTCGTCGCCGATGCGACCCTCTACCGCGACGGCCGCATCACGATGTTCCTGCTCGTCGTGTACGTGGGGATATTGCTGTGGTTGTGGGCCAGCAAGCGCCGTTTCCCCGTGGTCGCGGCCGCGCTGTTCGTGCTGGGACTGTCCGTTCACCTCTATCTGATGATCCGTTCCGGGCACAACCCGAACATCGACGAAGGCGACCCGGAGACCTGGCGCAGCCTCTACTTTGCGCTCCGGCGCGAGCAGTATCCGCCCATGAACGTCTTCGCACGGAAGGCGGGCATCGTGTTCCAGCTCACCCATTTCAACAACTACTTCCAGGCGCAGTTTCAGATGGCGGCGGCGTACGTCGGCAAACTGAATCTGGGTTCGATCATCCCCTTCGCGCTGGGTATTTGGGGTATGGTCGACCAGTACACGAAGAACCGTAAGACCTTCGTCATGCTGTTCGTGACCTTCGTGACCGTGAGCCTGGGCCTCATCGTGTTCCTCAATTTTTCCGATGAGGAAGTGCGTGAGCGCGACTACTTCTATTCGCCCGCGTTCTACTACTTCGCCGTTTACATCGGGATCGGGGCGGCGAGCCTGCTGGGCGAACTCAAGAACCTGCTGACGCGGCGCCGCGCGGCGGAAGCGCCGGCGGTGTACGCGTTCGCCGTGGTTCTGCTCGCCCTGCCGTTTTTCACCATGCGGCACCATTACTTCACGCACGATCGCAGCCGCGACTTCACATGTCCCGCGTACGCGCGCAACATGCTGGTGGGGCTGGAGCCGAATGCCGTTCTCTTCACCAATGGGGACAACGATACTTTCCCGTTGTGGTACATCCAGGAGGTCGAGAACTACCGCCGGGACGTGAAAGTGGTGAACTTGAGCCTTCTCAACACGCCCTGGTACATCAAACAGTGTCGGGACAACGAACCGAAGGCTCCCGTCGGGTGGACGGACGAACAGATCGATCGCCTCACGCCGGTGCCCACCAAGGACGGGTGGTTGCTGGTGAGGGATCTCGCCGCCCAGCAGATCCTGCGCGCGAACGAGTGGCGCCAGCCCATCTACTTCGCGGTGACGATCCCGTCCCAGACATTCGAGCCGTACCAGGACATCCTCGAGTTCGAGGGCCTCGCCTACCTGGTGGTACGACGCAAAGGCGAGAACATGATCAACGTGGAGAAGCTGGAAGAAAACGTCCTGAAGAATTACAAATACACGAACATACTGGACGAGAACTGGAAACGAGACAAGCGGGTCTACCTGCCGTCTCACGTGGAGCACCTGATACAGAATTACGCGGCGGCCTTCGTCCAGCTGGCGTTCGTCAAGCACCGCGCGGAACAATACCGGGAAGCGACCCGCAACCTCGAGATCGCGATGCAGATTGCTCCCGATTACCCTCCGCCGGTCCAGTTGCTGGGATGGTACTATCTCGACGCCGGCGATACCGCCAAGGCGGTCGGATTCTATCAGGACCAGATCGCGAAACGGCCGGATGATCTCGACACGCGCTTCCGCCTGGCGGGTGTGTACGAGCGGACGGGGGAGACCTTGAAGGCGGTCGAGCAACTCGATCTCATCCTGAAACGCAATCCCGAGGACAGGGAAGCGGCCATGGCGGCCTTCGGGCTGGCGTTGCGGGCGGGCGATGTCGAGAGATCGCGCAAATACCTGGTCGACTGGTTGACGAGGCACCCCGAAGACGGCGGCGCGAAGAAAACGTTGGCCGACCTGGATCGAGAACTGGGCGGCTTGCCGCAGCCTCCGGAGTAATCAACGAAGGGCAGGAGATGACGGAGAAGGTGCTCGTAACCGGTGCCGCGGGTTTCATCGGGTCCCACCTCACGGAGGCGTTGTTGGACGCGGATTACGACGTCACCGGAATCGATTCCCTCACCGATTACTACGACGTGCGGCTCAAGCAGAAAAACCTGGAGCGCTTCTCGGATCGGGAGCGGTTCCGGTTGGTCGCGGGTTCGATCAATGACGTCGACCTCGACTCGCTGCTCGACGGTCAGGACTACATCATGCATCTCGCGGCCCAAGCCGGGGTGCGGGCCAGCTGGGGCAGACAGTTCGAGGACTATATCGACGCGAACGTCCGCGCCACGCAACGGCTGTGCGAGGCGGCCAAGAACAAGACCGTCAAGAAACTCGTGTACGCAAGCTCCAGCTCCGTGTACGGCGACACCGTGGATCTGCCGATGAAGGAGAGCCACCCGACCCGGCCGGTATCTCCGTACGGTGTGACCAAGCTGGACGGTGAGAACCTTTGCCTGCTCTACCGGAAGCAGTTCGGTCTTCCGGTGGTGTGCCTGAGGTTCTTCACCGTTTTCGGCCCCAGACAGAGGCCGGACATGGCCATCCACAGATTTCTGGTAGGGGCTCTCACGGGGGCGCCGGTCGCAGTCTTCGGCAACGGGAGCCAGACCCGCGATTTCACCTATGTGTCGGACATCGTGGCGGCCAACCTCTCGGCCATGCGCTACCAGGGCGAAGAGGCCGTGTTCAACGTCGGCGGCG
>JBGSIK010000047.1:0-4681 GCA_041742575.1 Candidatus Krumholzibacteriia bacterium | reverse complement strand
GGCGGTGTGGAGCGCGTCCGCGACCCGCTTGAGAGAATCAGCCGCGAGCAAATCGGGCAGGGCGGCCCGGAGGTCTTGGGACGTGATCGCTTTCTTCCCGGCAAACACGGCGGCCGGATCGACGACATCATCCACGCTGATCTTGGACCGCCGCTCCGCGATGGTGATCGGTTCGATCCGGTTGAGATCTGTTTCTTCGAAAGGCTCGTTCAATCGCGGAACTTCCCGGCCAGAGTGTATTCTTTCAAAACCGCAGCCACCGAGCCGATAACGACCTTGCTCTTCATCAGCACCGGTATCCTATACCTATCATTCGTCAACCACACTGTCAATCGACCCTTCTGAGTGAAGATTGCGGGCCCCCGCAGGATCGGCTCCACCACCAGGCACGCAAAGGTGCCGGCGTCGACGGTCACCGTCTCCTCTCTCAAAACCTTCACCACCAGCGGGTAGTTCTTCCCGTCGGTGTGATTCGCGAACGAAACCGACTGCCCGACCTCGAGGGGCAGCGTCCGCACGTAGTAGAGCGCGGATAACACGTCCTGGGTGCGAGGGGCGATCGGTATCTCCTTTTTATCCGTCTTGGCGATGTGCGCGCGTTGATCGAAATCCACGCCGCTGTCGCGCCGGAACCTCCCCTCGCGCACATGCTTTTCGTAGCGCAGGCTGTAGAGTTCGGTCGTGTCCATGAAAGACTCGAAACGGTCCCTGACCGTGAAGAACAACGAGAACACATCGTTCGTTCTGGCGTTGGAGACTATCCGATAGCAATCGACCCCGTTTAGCTGCGCGATGTTTCGTATCTCCAGCGACGCCTCGCCCGCGTTTACAATTCCGTACTGGACCGAGTACACGAGTTTCTCCCCTTGTCCGAACCCGACGAAGCCAGGAAGAAGCTCGATCACCTGCGAGTCGGGGAGCTCGAAAGCGTAAAGCGAATCATAAAAAGTATAGCGCAGGCTGTCCGGAACCTCCTCGACCTGACACGCCACGGGCGGCGCGGAGAACGACAGCAGGGCAACCAACAGAATCGCGACCGACTTGGCGATGACCGACATGCCTACTCCATCCTTGCGGGCTTCACGCCCCCATGAGTCCCCGGTATGCATCCAACGTTTTGTACACCATCTCCCGGTAATCGTATCCCGCCGCCTGCCGCACACCCGCGTCGGCCAGGCGACGGCGGAGGGTTTCGTCTTCGAGAAGACGGATGATCGCTACCGCCAGCTGCTCCGGCTTCCGCGGCGCCACCAACAGGCCCGTGACACCATCGCGGACGATATCCGGAATTCCGCCGGTGTCGGTCGCGACCACCGGAATGCCCATCGCTTGCGCGTCCATAATCGAGGTGCACAGCCCCTCCAGATACGAGGACATCACGAAACACGTAAACGCGGCCATGACGTCCAAGACGTCCTCCCGGAATCCCGTGAACCTCACCCTCCCCTCCAACCCCAGTTCCCGCACCTGCGCCTCGAGATCGTTACGCAACTCGCCCTCACCCACGAGCAGAAAACGCACCGATGGCACCCGATCCGCTACGATCCGGGCCGCGCGCACGAGATCGACCTGCGACTTGTGCGGCGCAAGCGCGGCCACGTTCCCTACCACGGGCGCATCCGCCTCGATCCCGAACTCCGATCTCACACGCCCGCCGTCACCCACCTTCTCGAATTTCTGCAGGTCGATCCCGCTCGGCACCATACGGATACTCTCCGGCGCCACCCCCCCGGCCAGCAGAGCTTGCCGCACTCCGCTGGAAATGGCCAGAAACATGTCGGCCCCGTGGAGATAGGTGAGACGACTCGCAACGTGTTTCCCCACCGGGAAGTCCACCCGGCGGCTCACCACCAGGCGCGGGCGCGCTGGCATCGCAGCCGTTGCCAGGAAGGCCACGCTGTGCGCGTGAGAAGAATGCGCGTGCACGATACCGTACCCACCGCGCCGGACGACGCCACGGAGCCTCCATGCCGATACCCCATCCATACCGCCGGTGATCGATACGGGGTGGAAGGGCATCGCGAATTCCCGCGTGCGCAGGTGGATCTCACTGTGTGGGGGCGCAGCCAGCGATACTTCCACGCCCTCGGCCAGAAGTCCCTTCATGAGCAACCGGAGTTGAGCTTCCCCGCCTCGCCACGTGCGTTCGGAATCGACCATCAACACCCGCATCCCTGAGGCCCTCCCGCGTCCTTGCACTCGGTTGCTTCCGTTCCGTGCCGGCGCCCGCGACGTTCCCCAACCACGGATTCGCACACAACGAGAAAACGCTCGGCGATCCGCCGGCTGGTGAAAGAACGCGTGGCCGCGGCCAGCGCGTTCGCGCCGATGTTCGCGCGGGCCAGCGGATTCCGGCAAAGACTCCCTACGGCTTCGGCCAGGGCCGCAGGATCTGCCGGCGGCACCATCACGATGTCCTGCCCATCGCGAAAGAATTCCTCCACCGCCGCGGACCGCTCCGTCACCACCGCCTTCCCCATGCCCATGCACTGGTAAACCTTGTTGGGCACGACCCGCCGCGCTTTGTCGGTAGAACCGAAGATTCCCAGGCAGACCGTCGCCGACGCGATACGTGCCGGCAGTGCCGACATGGGGATACGCGGCGAGAGCCGCACGTTGGTGAGGTTCCGTTCCCGCACGAAGCGTTCCACTCCCGGGAAAGTCTGCCCGTCGCCGACGAGATCGAATCGGATAGACCGCACGCCGGAGAGCATCTCTGCCGCGGCCACGATGGTTTCGACTCCGTGCAACGGCAGATAGTTGCCGAAAAAAAGCACCGTCTGCTCCCCTTCCCCGTTCACGTTCCCGCCGGCGGGTGAAAACAAGGAGTCGTCATACCCCACCGGCAGCACCTCCACCCGCGATCCCCGCCCGGCAAACTCGCGCCGGTAGTACTCAGCGTGAGCGGAGGTGTCGGCCAGTACCAGGTCGGGGAGCCGCATCGACCATCGGTCGAGATTCCGGTTGTGCCAGGCTTGCAGCGACCCGGCGCGCGCGTCGCCGCGATCACCGACTCTGGTATCGTATCGTGACACCAGCGGATCGAACACGCATATCTTTTTCGCGGCCTTGGCCAGCACCGCCGCGAGCGGAACGTCCTTGTGCCGGAACTCGGGAACGAAAATCACATCGTGGTCCGGCGGCGTGCGCAGGTACCGCCACAACAGGACGGGATAGCGCCGCCACACCCGATGCCGCCGCGACGCCCGGCAAATGATCACGCGAACGCCCAAGGCGCCGAGGCCCTTGCGGATGACCTCGCTCCTGGGATACCCCTCCGCGAATCCGCCGAAAAAACACACTCCCCTCACTGGTGACGTTTCCTCCTGCTCTCCCACGCCTTCGCGTACTTGAGCAAGACGCTGTATGACGACAGAAGACACAAGGTGAGACCGGCCCCACCGTCGAGGAAACCCCGCTGCAGCAGGTACATGCGCAGGAAGCGGAAAGGCGGGTGAAGAAACATCTTCGCCAGCGCGAATTTTTCCCCGTGATCGAGGCACTCGCGTGCTCCGCGGCTCGTGTACTCGTTGATCTTCCGGAGATGTTGATGGATGTCGGCGTACGGATGGTGGATCAGGCGCCCCTCCAACATTTCCGCCTTGCCCTCGAGTTCCACCTCCTCGTGCACCTCCACCAGAGAATAGCGTCCCCGCGTGCGATCGAACAACCTGAGCACCTTGTCTCGCTGCCACCCGCATCCTCGGATCGAGCGTCCCAGGTACTCGCTGGATCGCCGGATCCAGTAGCCGTCCGCAGTCCGGCTCAGCGCCTCGATCTCCGCCCGCAATTCTCCGGAGGCAGTTTCATCCGCGTCCAATATCAGCACCCACCGGTTTTGCACGACCCCGAGAGCCCAGTTCTTCTGCGCTGCAGCCGAGCGGTACGGCCTCTGGTATATGTTCACCGGAAAACGCCGCGCGATCTCCAGCGTTTCGTCGGTGCTGAAGGAATCGACCAGCACCGTCTCGCCGAAGCCGCGCACGCTTTCGAGACAGCGGGCAATGTTGCGCGCCTCGTTGTAACTCGTCACGATGACCGAAATGTTTTCAGGCTGCAATTCGCGACTATCCCTTCGTCAACATCCTCTCGACCTCCGCCAGCACCTCGCCCGCGCTGATGTCGGCCATGCACGGCGCGCCGAACGGGCAGTCGAGTCGCCGGCACGGAGAGCACGAATAGCCCAGCCACAGATAGCGGTCGCGGTCCGTACCCATGTGCCATTCCGCCGGACTGGTGGAGCCGAACAGCGTGAGCGTCGGGACACCGGCGCACACCGCCATATGTTTCAGGCCCGAGTCGATCGTCACCAGCAGCGAGAGATGCGCCATCACGCCCGGCATGTCGATCAGCTTGGTCCCCGGGATCATGTGAACTCCCTCGCCGGAACTTTCCAGTATGCGCCTCCCGGCCTCTTCCTCGCCCGGCCCCCACATGACCGCCACCCTCCGCCCCAGCTTCACCAGTTCACTCGCGAGCTCCACGAAAAACGCTTCCGGCCAGGCTTTGGCCGCATACGCCTTGCCCGGATTCAATCCAACGATGGAGCGCTCCGTAACGGCATCCGCTGGCAACCCGCAACCCCTCAGGGCCTCGCTCCCCCGCGCCAGCGCCGTCGCTCCCACGGCGATGCGAGGAAGCGACACCTCGGCCGAAACACCAGCTTCGGCGCTCTGCGCCA
>JBGSIK010000046.1:0-6949 GCA_041742575.1 Candidatus Krumholzibacteriia bacterium | reverse complement strand
GTGCCCAGCAATCCCACCCCCACACTGCCGCCCCCGAGAGGATCGTCCACGGAAACGCCGTCGATCTGGATCTGGACCTCATCGCTGCGCCCGCCGCGGACGTGCATATCGTCGCCCTGTTTGACGATTCCCGCTTTGAGTCCCACTGCCTCCAGCACGTTGTCGACAGGCATATCCTCAAGCTGTTCCGAGCTGACACCAGCCCGAACGTCGGACGAGGTCACCTCCACCAGCGCTTTCTGGGCGGTGACGACGATTTCTTGCGTCTTCATCACGATGGTTTCTTCCAACGTGAAGTCGACTTGAACATCCTTGCCGGGCGGCACCACCACGTTGGGTTTCTCGACGGTTTTATACCCCATCATCATCGCCTTGACAGTGTACGTTCCCGGCGGCACGCCTTTGATGCTGAACTTGCCGTCGTTCAGGCTCATTGCGCCCAGACTCGTGCCCACCGCGACCACGTTCGCATACGCGAGCGGTTGGTTGGTCTTCGCGTTGAAAACGATGCCGGAGATGGTTCCCGCTTGGGCAAACAGAAGAGAAGGCCAGAAAACGCACAGGAGCGCGAGTGCGAATGTCGCGATCATCAAACCCTTCTTCTCACCGCGTAACATAAGCGAACCCCTTTCGACTCCCTCGGGTTATCACGCAGCAGCAGCCACGTTCCCATCTGCAAGGTCGGGTGTTCATCGCGTTCTTTTTTCGAATATGTCGTGGTGGGGACGAGCTAACCCCGCTTCAGCTTCATCACTGTCCGCGGGATCCGCTTGGTGGGGTCAAGCTATCACAAATATCGGCAGGAATTCTACTATTATCACAGACTTCTGATAGGAATATATCGGAGTCCCCCCGGGACTGTCAAAGGAAAATTCGTCGGACCCCGTCCGTCCGGAACAAGCCAATCACCATAGCAAGTCTTTGGATTTCAGACTGTTACGATTGGAGCCCGCTCACTGGTGGTAGAGCCAACACGCGACTTGGTGGTTTTCCTCGGTGGATTTCAACTCCGGAACGCGCTCGCGGCAAACGGGCATCACGTGCGGGCAGCGGGTGTGGAACGCGCACCCTGGAGGAGCGTTCGCGGGGCTGGGAACGTCCCCGGGAAGCAAGAACCGCTTGCTCTTTTTGGCCGGGTCGAGGCTCGGAATCGCGCTGAGGAGGGCCTGGGTGTAGGGGTGTTGGGCGCCGGCGTAGAGCCGCCTGCTGTCCCCCAACTCGACGATCTTCCCCAGATACATCACTGCCACGCGATCGCTGATGTACTGCACCACGCCCAGGTCATGCGCGATGAACAGAAACGTGAGCCCCAGGTCTTCCTGGAGGTCCTTGAGCAGGTTGATGATCTGCGCCTGAATGGACACGTCGAGCGCGCTCACCGGCTCGTCGGCGATGATCAAATCGGGCGCGACGGCGAGCGCTCGCGCTATCCCTATCCTCTGGCGTTGGCCGCCGGAGAATTCGTGCGGGTAGCGGTTCATGTGCTCGGCGGGAATCCCGACGCGGTCCAGCAGGTCGACCACGCGCTCCCTCACGGCTTCCCCGTGGGCCAGTCTGTGAATGCGGATCGCCTCCGAAATCATGCTTCCCACCGTGAGCCGGGGGTTCAACGACCCGTACGGATCCTGGAAGATGATCTGCATCCGCTTGCGCATGGCGCGCATGTCCCGCTTCCCCAAAGAGAAGATCGAAACGTCGTCGAAGTAAACCGAACCCGCCGTCGGTTCCAGCAGGCGCAGGATGACACGAGCCATCGTGGTCTTGCCGCAACCGCTCTCCCCCACCAGACCGAGGGTTTCACCGCGCCGGATGTCGAAGCTCACGCCGTTCACCGCGCGCACGTGGCCTACGACCCGCGAGAAGAACCCCCTGCGGATGGGAAAGTGCTTCTGCAGGTTCTCGACCTTGAGCAGCAGGCCGTTCGTTTGCTGCTTGGCGTATAAGACGTCCATCTCCGCGTCAGTCCTCACGGATGTCCTTCCAACAGCGGACCCAGTGATTCTCGGACACTTCCCGTATCGCGATCGACTCGTTGTCGCACCGGTATTCGGCGAACTTGCAGCGGTCGGAAAACCGGCACCCTGGAGGCAAATCGAACGGGTCAGGGACCTTGCCGGGGATGACCTTCAGGCGCACGCCTTTCGTCGCCAGGCGCGGGATCGATTCCTTCAAGCCGAGCGTGTACGGATGCCGGGCGTCGTGGAATATCTCCATCACGTTCCCGATCTCCATCACCTTTCCCGCGTACATCACCACGACCCGCCGAGCCATCTCGGCGATGATACCGAGATCGTGCGTGATCATGAGGATCGCCATGTTGAACTGCTCCTGCAGCGATTGCAGCAACTCCAGGATCTGGGCCTGAATCGTGACGTCCAGGGCAGTCGTGGGCTCGTCCGCAACGAGCAGGCGGGGCGTGCACGAAAGCGCCATGGCGATCATCACCCGCTGCCGCATGCCTCCGCTGAGCTGGTGCGGATAGGACTTGGCCACCCGTTTGGGATCGGGAATCTTCACCAGGTGCAGCATCTCCAACGTTCGCTCGATCGCCTCTCTCTTCCCGACTTTCTGGTGGAGCATCACCGCCTCTTCGACCTGGTAGCCGCAGGTGAACACGGGATTGAGGCTCGTCATCGGCTCCTGGAACACCATCGATATTTCGTTGCCGCGGATCTTGCGTATTTCACGCTCGGAAAGCGCCAGCAGATTCTGGTTCCTGAACATGATGCTGCCGCCGTCGATCTTCCCCGGCGGCGTCTGGATGAGCCGCATGATACACAGCGCGGTCACGGTCTTGCCGCAACCGGACTCACCGACCAGGCCGAGGGTCTCGCCCGCCCGCATGGAGAAGCTCACGCCGTCGACGGCCAGCGCACGCCCCTCGTCCGTCGCGAAACTGCAGGTGAGGTTCGTTACCTCGAGCAGATTCTCCGTCCGCTTCGCTCCGTCCATGGGCCGGAGGGTTTCTGATGTCTCCGTCGTGAACATTTGTGGTCGACCGCCTGTCCTTCCGAACTCTAGGTGCCCCCTTGAAACCCGGTCAAGCGATTATTGTTACCCGCCGGCCCCCCTCACGCCCGCGTGTCCAGGGCGTCGTGCAGCCCATCCCCAAGCATATTGCACGCGGTGACGGCAAGCACGATCGCCAGCGCGGGGAACGCGCTCACCCACCACGCCTCCAGCAACACGTCCCTTCCGTCGAACACCATCGCGCCCCAACTCGGCGCAGGGGGTTGCACGCCCAACCCCAGAAACGACAGATACGATTCCAGAAGGATCACGCCGCCCACGTTGAGCGTCGCCGCCACGATCATCGGGCCGGCCGAGTTCGGCAGCAGATGCCGCACGATCAATCCCCAGCGCCCGATTCCGCTGGCCACCGCGGCCTGTACGAACTCGCGTTCCTTCACCCGCAGTACCTCGGTCCGGACCAATCGCGTCACGCCCATCCAACCGGTAGCCGCGATCGCCACCACCAGCAGCGGATAAGCGTTCGAGAACAGCGCCACCAGCGTCAGCACGGCGAGGAGCCTCGGGAACGACAGCAACCCATCCACCGCGCGCATGACGATCTCGTCCACCAATCCCCCCGCGTACCCGGACATCACGCCTACCGCCGTACCCAACACCACCGCCAGCAGCACGGACACCACCGCGACGGCCAGCGTCGAGCGTGCCCCGAAGAGCACCCGAGAATACACATCCCGCCCGAATCTGTCCGTTCCCATCGGATGATCCAACGACGGGGCCCGGTAGCGCGTAATACCGGCCGACTCCTGAGCCGTCGGATCGGCGACGGACATCACCGGGGCGAGGATCGCCGCGCAGATCAGGACCATGACCACGCATAACCCCGCCACCGCCGCCGGATTGGCGCGGAGCCGCCGGAAAAAACCCCGTCGGGGGCGACCGTCGACCCGCCGCCCCAGCAGGACCGGCGTGACTGTTCCAATATACAACACCGCCCAGGCGACGACGATGAGCACCGCCTCGACCCGCCCCCCGCGCCCTGCCCCCCAAAGATACCGCAACGCCTCGCCGCGGATCGCCATGACCAACCCATAACAGTAGAACAGAACGGCGAAAATCCCCGCGAATTCCCGTCGTCCCCGGCGCGAGACGCCCGGTATAAGATCAACAACAGCAAGGTTTAAGCGCATCACGACCCAAAATCAGCGAAGGCACACGGGCTTGGGGGCCTCTACGCCCCCTGGGCCGCGCCCGAAGCCGATGCAATTTTTGTGCGCGGATCGGCCAACATGACCGCCACGTCAGCAAGGAGATTCCCGGCTATCACCATACATGCCGCGATGAAGTTCACGGCCAGGACCACCGGGTAATCCCGGGCGTAGATCGCATCCACCAGGAGTCCCCCCATCCCCGGCCACGCGAACACCTTTTCCACCACCACCGCGCCTCCCAGGAGAAACGGCACGCTCAAGCCGACGACGGTGAGTATCGGCGGCAGCGCGTTCAGGAACGCGTGTTTCCACACCACGCGTCGTTCCGGCACGCCTTTGGCCCGCGCCGTGCGCACGTAGTCCTCTCCGATCGCTTCGAGCACGCTCCCGCGCGTGAAGCGCGCGAGACCGGCCGCACTCGCCACCCCCAGAACCAAGACGGGCAGAGCCAGATGCGCGACGCGGTCCTTGAACACGGTCCATCCCGACGCGTGATCCAACCCGATGGTCTGGATGCCCGAGGTGGGGAGCCAGTCGAGGTACAGCGAAAACAACATGATCGACAGGTACGCCAGGTAGAACGTCGGCACGGCGTACAGCACCAGCGCCGGCACCGAAAGGAACCGATCCCGGAGGCCGTGCCGGCGGGTGGCCGCCGCGATGCCGATTCCCAGTCCGACCAGGAGCTGCACCAGGAACGCGATCACCGTCAGCCGTAGAGTACGCGGGATCGTCTCGCCCAGGATGTCGGAGACCGGCCGGTTGGCGGCGATGCTCATGCCGAAGTCTCCGCGGGCGAAACTCCACAACCAGTGCCCGAACTGGACGTGGAGCGGCCGGTCCAGGCCCAACTGCACCCGGACCCTGGCCATGGCCGCGGGATCGATCCCCGGGTCGTAGTACCGACCGAGGGGATCGCCCGGAGCCAGATGCACGGCGAAGAAAGTGGCGGTTATGGTGACGAAAACGAGGATGATCGCGTAGACGATCCTGCGAATCACGAACCTGGTCACGGGTCCTCCGTCACATGGCGGCGAGCCGGACGGCCCGGCAAAGCGTTCACGCCTCGCGCGGTGCGGTGAAGACCGGATGCCGATTGGCAGCGGTTTCATCGAGACGCCGAACAGGGGTGGTGTGTGGCGCCTCCTTCAAGAGTTCCGGCGTTTCCGCCGCTTCCCGGGCGATTTGGGTGAGCACCTCGACGAAGCGGTCCAGCGTCTCCTTGCCCTCCGTCTCGGTGGGTTCGATCATAAGGGCTTCCGGCACCACGAGCGGGAAATAAACGGTCGGGGCGTAGAAGCCGAAATCGAGTATCCGCTTCGCGATATCGAGCGTGCGCACACCGTGCGTCTTGAACGGCTCGCCGGTGGCGACGAACTCGTGCATGCACCGCTGCCCGTACGGAATCGGATACAGACTCGAAAGCTCCCGGGCGAGATAGTTCGCATTGAGAATGGCGGCGCCGCTTGCTTTTCGCATGCCCTCGGCGCCAAGGCGCGTGATGTACGCCAGCGCTCGCAGGCAAATCGCGAAGTTCCCGTAGAACGAGTGGAGCGCCCCCACACTCTTGGGGCGGTTGTATTCGAAGGCCCAACGCCCTTCTCGTTGGACCACGCGCGGCACGGGAAGAAACGGCTCGAGGCTCGCTTTGACACCCACCGGTCCGGCTCCGGGACCGCCTCCACCGTGAGGCGTGGAGAACGTCTTGTGCAGATTCAAATGCATGACGTCGAAGCCGAGATCGGCCGGGCGCACGCGCCCCACGAGGGCGTTCAGGTTCGCGCCGTCCATGTAGCACAGGCCGCCCTTCGCGTGCACCATCGCAGTGATCTCCCCGATCCGGTCCTCGAAGAGCCCGAGCGTGTTGGGCACGGTGAGCATCAAGACGGCCACGTCGTCGTTCAGCTCCTTCCGCAGCGCCTCGAGATCGACGCGGCCGTCGGCCCCGGAGGCGAACGTCCGGATGCGGAGCCCCGCGATGTTGGCGCTGGAGGGATTCGTGCCGTGGGCCGAATCTGGCACCAGGACCGTCGAACGCTTCTCGCCTCGATCGTCGAAGTACGCCCGGGCCAGCATCAAGCCGAGCAGCTCACCATGCGCGCCCGCCGCGGTCTGGAGCGTGATCGCATCCATGCCGGTGATGATCGCCAGCTTCTCCTCGAGCGACCCCATGACCTCCAGCGCTCCCTGCACGTCGTCCTCGGATTGCTCGGGGTGGAGCCCGCAGAAACCGGGAAGCGCCGATACTTCCTCGTTGAGCTTGGGGTTGTACTTCATCGTGCAACTGCCCAACGGGTAAAGGTCTTTGTCCACGTGGTGGTTCTTCACGGAAAGCCCGACATAATGACGCGCGACCTGGGGTTCGCTCACCTCGGGCAGTCCGATCGAACCCCGGCGCAGGTAGGCCTCCGGAAAATCCGCGGGCCGTTGCGGCGTGTGCGCGGCGAATCGATAACCCAGCCGCCCCCGGCGGCTCTTGCCGTAGATGGTATTGGACATCGGACCCTCTTGTAGGTCAAACCTTCCGCAGCACGCTGCAAAACCGTTCGTAGTCCGCCTCGGTGTGTTTCTCCGTGGTGGCCACCAGCAGGTCTCGCCGTGCGACATCTCCGAAGTAACGCGACAGTGGAATACCGGCCAGGATGCCGCCGCCGCGTGCGGCTTGGACGACGGCCTCGGCATCCATTGGACAGCGGACGACGAATTCCCGGAAGAACGGTCCGTCGAAGCGGAGCGCGAACCCGGGACAGCCGCCGACGAACTCGGCG
>JBGSIK010000045.1:0-3929 GCA_041742575.1 Candidatus Krumholzibacteriia bacterium | reverse complement strand
CGCTCCAGTCGTGAGTGTCGATTCCACGGAACAGAAAGGTGCCCCATGACCACGCCGGCCGTCAATCTGCTGATATTCGTTGGAGCGATGGCATTGGCCGCTCTGCTCTATTGGCCGGCCGTCGTGGTGTTCCGGGCGCTGCGGGCGCGGCGCCGCTATGCGGAACGCATTCAACTCGAGGACTCGCTCAAGTTGCTGTACGACCGCGAGGGTCAGGGGGCCGCGATTACCCTGGCTGGCCTCGCCGACGCGCTCCGGATGTCGTCGGCTGCGGGGCTGGAACTCCTCGATAACATGCGGAGCGCGGGTCTCGTGTCGACGATCGACGGGAGGCTGGTCCTCACCCGCGAGGGGAGCCGTTACGCGCTTCAGATCATAAGGGCCCACCGCTTGTGGGAACGGTACCTGGCCGACGAAACGGGAGTCCAGCCCTTGAGGTGGCACGACGAGGCAGAGCGGCACGAGCATACCTTGAGTCCCGAGCAGGCCGACGCGCTGGCGAGCCGGCTGGGCAACCCGCGGTTCGACCCGCACGGCGATCCCATCCCCACGTCC
This sequence comes from Candidatus Krumholzibacteriia bacterium, assembly GCA_041742575.1. Classification (GTDB taxonomy): domain Bacteria; phylum Krumholzibacteriota; class Krumholzibacteriia; order WVZY01; family JAKEHA01; genus JBGSIK01. The sequence continues at coordinate 3,374 of JBGSIK010000045.1, read as the reverse complement.
GACGGTGCATTTCCGGAGAAAAAAGTGATTTCGCTCGCCAGGCTCGAGGTCGGAGAGGAAGCGCGGGTCGTGCACGTCGAAGACGAGCCCGACGTCGTGTACGCCCAGTTGGTGGCGTTGGGGATATACGTGGGCATGGAGCTTCGCCTCCAAGGCAGGACCGAGGAGCGGATCATCGTCGAGGCGGACGGCCGCAAGCTGGTGCTGGCGCCGATCGTGGCGGGAAACATTTCCATCGAGCGTCTGACGAAAAGCGAGATCAGCGAACGCGGCGGGAGCGTGGAAATCGCGCCGGAAACTCTCAACACACTCAGGGCGGGTGAATCGGCCGTGGTGACGCGGTTGAGCCCGGCCTGTCGCGGTGTCGAGCGCCGGCGGCTGATGGACCTCGGTATCATACCCGGCACGCGGATCGAGTACAAACGCCGGGCTCTCACCGGAGGGCTTACGTCCTATCGGGTACGTGGCACCGAGATTGCGCTCCGCCACGAGCAAGCGGGAATGGTAGCGATTCGCGACCGGGAGGTGCTGGCGTCGTGAACGATCGCGGACAGAACCCCTGCGCGACTTGCCCGGTCCATCACACCGGCAATCTCGTCAAGCTGGGCGTAGACATGGAGAAGCACGACTTCGTGGTCGCGCTGGCAGGGAACCCCAATACGGGAAAGAGCACTGTCTTCAATGCCATCACCGGGTTGCGCCAGCATACCGGTAACTGGCCGGGGAAGACGGTCGCCCGCGCCGAAGGCGCGTTCGCGCTGTCGGGACGGCGGTTCAAGGTGGTGGACCTTCCGGGCACCTATTCGCTCCTGGCGACGTCGGTGGACGAGGAGATCGCGCGCAACTTCATTCTCTTCGGGCAGCCGGACGTGACCTTGGTGGTGGTGGATGCCAATCACCTGGAGCGCAACTTGAACCTCACGCTTCAGGTCCTCGAAATCACCGACCGGGCCGTGGTGTGTCTCAATCTCGTGGACGAGGCCAGGCGGCACGGGCGCACCATCGATCATCGCACGCTCGCGAGGCAGCTGGGCGTCCCGGTCATCCCGACTGTGGCCAGAACCGGCGAGGGGATTTCGGAGCTGCTCGATGCCGTGGCCAAGGTGGCGGCGGGGGAGACCGCGGGAAAACCGCGTCGCATCCAGCACAAGCTGGGGGGCCGATTCGAGCGGGCGCTCGATGAGCTCACTACCGCCATCGAGCGGGCTTTGCCGCAGCTCGCCAATCCGGCGTGGATTGCAGTCCGTCTCCTGGACGGCGATCAGCGTATCGAGGAAGCGTTACGCAACGGCGAGCTCCTGGAGCTGTCCTCGCAGACCGTCGGTGCGGTTGCCGACGCCGGCGCCGGCTCGGCCTCGCCGGCGCCCATCGCCTCTGTGGCTGGAGGATTGATCGAGGCCGCCAGAACGCTGCGCTGGGACATCGGGATGGGCTTCCAGGACCGTCTCACGGAGGAAGTATACGAGCAAGCGGCGCTCATCGCCGAGAAATCCACCATCCTGGCGGGGAAGAGGTCACGGTTCGACCTCGACGGCGCGATCGACGGGATCGTGACCAGCCGCCTGTTTGGATTTCCCGTGATGCTGGCGCTGCTCACCGTCGTGTTCTGGATCACGGTTTCCGGCGCGAATTACCCATCCGGGCTCCTGGCGTCGGTGCTCGTCGATCGCGTGCTGCCCGTACTGCACGCTCTGGGCAGGAATCTTCATTTTCCGTGGTGGCTGTCCGGTTTCCTCTTCGATGGCGCTTATCTCGCCACGGCTTGGGTGGTGTCGGTGATGCTACCGCCCATGGCGATATTCTTCCCGCTTTTTACTCTGCTCGAGGATTCCGGTTATCTCGCCCGGGTGTCGTTCAACTTGGACGGGCTCTTCAAACGGGCCGGCGCGCACGGCAAGCAGGCGCTCACGATGAGCATGGGTTTCGGATGCAACGCGGCCGGTGTGGTGGCCACGCGCATCATCGATAGTCGCCGTGAGAGACTGATCGCCATCATCACGAACAACTTTTCTCTCTGCAACGGGCGCTGGCCGACTCAGATCCTGATCTCCACCGTATTCATCGGCGCTCTGGTGCCGGCGGCCCTGGCCGGATTGGTTTCCTCGGCGGCGGTGGTGGGCGTTGCCATTCTCGGCGTCACACTCACATTCGTCGTCTCATGGATTCTGTCGAGGACGCTCCTGCGGGGTGAGCCTTCGACCTTCAGCCTGGAGCTGCCACCGTACCGGCCGCCGCGGTTCTGGCGCACGCTCTACACCTCGCTCGTCGATCGCACGATATTCGTTTTGGGACGGGCGGTCGTGTTTGCGTTGCCGGCTGGCGGGTTGATCTGGCTTCTCAGCAACGTCCAGGTCGCTGGCGGAACGCTGGCGCACCACTTCGTGGGCGTTCTCGATCCCTTCGGTCTCGTCATCGGTTTGAACGGAGTCATACTGCTCGCTTACGTTCTCGCCATACCGGCCAACGAAATCGTCATTCCAACGGTGTTGATGCTGGTCGTTGCCACCGGGCACGTGAGCGTCGCCGGCGCGGGCGCGGGGGTGATGTTCGAGCTCGAATCCACGGCGGACACAGGCGCGCTTCTCCACGCGGGAGGTTGGACGGTGCTGACGGGTGTCTGCCTCATGCTCTTCAGTCTCATCCACAATCCGTGCAGCACCACGATCTACACCATCTGGAAGGAGACGAAGTCGAAGAAATGGACCGTCGTCTCCGCGCTGCTTCCACTCCTCATGGGCTTCGCGGTTTGCTTCCTGGTCGCGCAGGTTTGGAGGATCGCAACGGGCTGACGGGGAGACCACCCGCCCGGCGCTCGTTCCGGGGAAGCTGCGAACACCCCGGTTCGGCGGGCGATACCGCACAGGCCCGATCTGATCACTGCTTCAGTTCCAGGCCATACTTGTCGCTCAGGTCATAGGTCGGCATGGGGCCGTCGACAGGGTTGCCGTCCTTCAAATACCAATCGTACCATTGCAGCGTTCTCAAGAGCACGTCGCGCCGGCCGGGCAACTTGTTGTTGCCGTGTCCCTCTCCGGGATACTGCACCAGGCGGGCGGCCGGATGCCCGTTCATCTGCAGCTGTCGGTAGTATTCGATGCTTTGCGAAGGGTGAACGCGGGTATCGGCGGTACCGCCGAGGATCAGCACTGCGGTCTTGCTCTGGTGCGCGTAATAGACGGGGCTCCGCTTTGTGCTCAGATCCCACATGTCTTCGAGCTTCTTTCCGGAGTGGACGAGAAGCTCTTCGTAGGGGATATCGGTGGTGCTGCGTTTGCTGACCAGATCGCTGATCCCCACGAACATCACCACGGCTTTGACGAGATCCGTGTAGTACGACGAGACCCAAGCGGCCGCGTATCCGCCGTATGATCCGC
>JBGSIK010000044.1:0-2773 GCA_041742575.1 Candidatus Krumholzibacteriia bacterium | reverse complement strand
GGCGGGATCGTAGCTGGAGGCGAGGAAACGCAGCGTGCCGTCGTAGTCCGCATCGGCGAGGTCGGCCTCCACCAGATACTCGGTTTCCGCCGTGGGGTCGTATGCCGGCGGCGCCCCCATGTTGACGGCCCAGAACTTGAGCTGGGTGCTCTTCATGAGGTCATCCACCGTCGAAAACGGCGGCGGCGCTTTGGGGTGCACGGGAGAGTACGTCCACGACACGCCGCCATCGACGATGGTCTTTCCCAGCCCCAGAGCCAGGTTCACCACACCCTCCTCCGGTCTTGCGCGACCCGATCGGTAGTAGTTGTAGGAACGACACACGCCGGAGAGGTGCGGGTAGAAGCGGTCGTTGTGTCGCGCGCCGACGACCTCCTGGATCACGACCGACATCTTCTCGTCCGTCGGCGACTCGGCGATCGCCTCGATGTAGCTCCTCGCCGCCCGGAAGAATGTGGACGCGTAGACGAACTTGATCGCTTCCACCAGCCGTTGGAACCGGACGCTGGGGTCGGGCTGGTTATTGGGGATCATCTTGGTTTCGTACACCCCGGCGAAGGGGTGGGAGAGCGCGTCTTCGAGACGACTGGACGAGCGGACGGCAAGGGGAGTGTGGACCTCTTCGATCAGCGCACGGAGGTCTCCCACGTGCTCCACGGGCAGGTCGCCATTTTGAAAGGCGTGCGCGACTCGGTCGTCGGGGGCGCCGGAAAGCGCCACGTCATAAAGACCGTTTCGCAGCATGAAGGCGTCGAAAACGTCAGTGGTGAGCACGGCCGTGGTGGGAACGGCCACGGTTACCCCACCGCAATCGCTGGCGGAGATCCCGCTTTCTACCAGGTCGCGCGCGACCGCCAATCCCTGCGCCTTTCCCCCGAGTTCCCCATCGCCAATTCTCATGAACGGCTGGCCCGAGGCGAAAAAGGCTCTTTCGAAGCGGGGAACGCTGCGATTGCGATCCATCTTTACTCCACGGTGGCCCCGTCGTGTGGCTTTTCGCGGCGCTCATGCGCGTGGGAGACGCAGAAAATCCGCGCCGGACCGGAGCATCTTCAAGATCAACCCGGCCCCGAGGTGCCGGTCACACCCAACCGCGGTCGTGGCAGGCTTTCGCCACTCGGTCCACGGCGATCACGTAGGCAGCATCGCGCATGTACAACCGCCGCTTGCGCGCGAGCTCGCTCACCGCGATGAACGCGGCCGTCATCTTGACGTCCAGTTTTCCCAGCACTTCATCGCGCTCCCAGAAGTAGTTCATGTTGCTCTGGACCTGCTCGAAGTAGCTGCAGGTCACGCCGCCGGCATTGGCGAGGAAGTCCGGAATGACGAAGATACCGCGTTTCTTGATCACCGCGTCCGCCTCCGGGGTGGTGGGGCCGTTCGCGCCCTCCGCGATCACCTTCACGCGATCGCTGATGCGAATCGCGTTCTCACCCGTGATCTGGTTCTCCAACGCGCACGGAAGCAGGATGTCCACTTCCTGTTCGAGCCACTCGTCGCCGGCGAGCAGCTCGTACCCCATGTCCTTCGCTTTCCCCTTGTCGATGCCTCCGAAACGGTCGGCGATCTCGAGGAGCTTGTCGACGTCGATCCCGTCCTTCTTGCGGAAGCTGTACGACGTCTGGTCCTGCTGGTCCCAGCACGAGACGGCAATGACCTTTCCTCCCAGCTGCTGATACAGCCGGATCGCGTACTGGGCCACGTTCCCGAAGCCCTGCACGCTCGCAATGGTATCGGATGCGCGGATGCCCAGTTCCTTGAGCGCCTCCCGCAGCGTGAACACGACGCCGAATCCGGTGGCCTCCGTGCGGCCCAACGATCCCCCCATCCCCACCGGCTTGCCGGTGATGAAACCGGGCTGATGGCTTCCGTAAATGGTTTCGAATTCATCGAGTATCCACAACATGTGTTGCGATGACGTCATCACGTCGGGGGCGGGCACGTCGGAGTACGCCCCCACGTTCTTGGCCAACTGGCGGACCCAACCGCGGCAGATCTGCTCCTGTTCTCTCTGGCTCAAGTTGTGTGGATCGCACACCACTCCCCCCTTGCCCCCACCCAGCGGTATGTTCACCACCGCGCATTTCCACGTCATCCACATCGACAGCGCGCGCACGGTATCCAGCGTCTCGTGAGGGTGAAACCGTATCCCTCCCTTGCACGGTCCTCTCGCGTCGTTGTGCTGGACGCGAAAACCCCGGAAGACTTTCGTCTTCCCGTCGTCCATCCGCACCGGAATCGCAATCGAGTACTCGCGCAGCGGATATCGAAGAAGGTCCCTCGTCGCTTCGTCCAGTGCCAGGATGTCGGCCGCGTCGTCGAACTGGCGCTGGGCCATGACGAACGCGCTGTACGCCTTGTCAGCCATTTGATCTCCTCCCATAATTTGATGACGGCCCCCATGGGCGCGTTCAGATTGTTGACAAGCTGCTTTACGGTAGCTGCGTTAAAAACGGTAACCAACGGAAGAATGAAGCGGCACCGTGCAGTTCAGACCTGAGAGTACACCGCAGATCGGCGCGATTCAAGTTCCATTCGGCCATCCTCCCGCGCGTGTGGCTGCTGCGTATGCTGTGATCTGTCGGCCACATAGCGAATCGCAGCCGCGCGGGCCCTGTCGCGGATTACCCGCGTACGTCGACCGGGGCTGCGGTCGGTCGGCCACACGGGCACTCGCGGGCACGGCTCCCTACGACCGACCTTGCCCATAGCATCTCCATGCATGACGGTCGCCTCGGTTCGCGGCTCGCATATGGACCCTCACACAATTGCT
>JBGSIK010000043.1:0-7877 GCA_041742575.1 Candidatus Krumholzibacteriia bacterium | reverse complement strand
ACCATACTCAAGCGAATGAAGGACTCCGAAGACCGGCGCTAGTGTTCTGTCCCAGAAGTAGCTAATCATGTCGCGCGGGTGGCGCCGATGGGGCCCCCGTCGCGAGCGCAGCGCTAGCGAGCACGCGCGGGGCTGCGTAGCGCCCGAAGCGCTACTGACTAGCCCCGCGTCGGGTAATCGGCGACAGGACCCGCGCGACTGTGCATCGAACATCTGTGAAGGTACTTCCGGGACAGTACACTAGCGCTTGGCCATCCTGCGGCGAACGATGACTCCCACGAGAAAGAGCATGATATCGCCGAGCGTCATCCACACTCTCAGCACGATCGGTATCAAGACGGCGAGTGAAGCTATGACGTGCCTGCCGAGGAGCGCCATCTGTGCGCCTTCCCGGACTCCGAGACCGCCGGGCGATATGAAGGTATAATTGCCGATGAGCGCCGAAGCGGCCTGTGTGCCGGTGATGATCCCGCTCTGGGCAAAGGTGAATTCTCCGAAGGAGTTCAAGAGCAGGTGAAGCGCGAAGAAGTAGACCACCCAGCTCGCCAGGAGAATGGCGTGGATGGCGAGCGCATTCTTGCGGCTCATGCGAAACGCAACCGCCTGCCCTTTGATCCTTTTCATGATTGCGGCGACAACGGCCTCGATCGCGCCCGACCACAATGAGAGCACAAACAGCACACAGCATATGACGGCGCATCCGACCTTGACGGCGCCATCGACACCCGGCCACAGCACGACGCTCACGAGGAAGATCTCCACACCCACTATCGTGCCGGATACCTGGAAGATCACGGCGGTAGCTACCGAGATGAGCGGGGGAATCTGTTTCTCCTTCGCCACCGCCACCTGGCTCAAGAGCGTGAGCACCCTTCCCGGAACCAGCCGCGTGATGTAACTCAAGAACTGTATCTGCAGGGAGTCGACGTATCGCGGTCGGACCCCGAATAAGCCGCATATGACTTTCCACGCCCAGGGTAGTGACAGGCTGCTTGCGGTAAGGACGGCGAAGGAGGCAACAACATGCCAATAGTCGAAGGTGAACCGGTAGCCGCGAAGTTCGCCCGTGCTTGCGCGAAGCGTGCGCACGACGAAATAGAGCACGATCGCGCCGATGGCAACGGCGGCCGCGCTTCTCAGCAGTCTCTTCAGGTTCATGAGCGCCTACCCGCGCCGATCATGGCGCGGTTTTTCCAGAGCTTCGCGGGGTACGATATGAGACGCGCCATCATGACGCCTGGCTCCGCGCAATCCCACACCGTGCGATCATCGGCGCGCCTCATGTCCCGGAACCACTGCGCGAGATTCGCGAACCTCCGGGCCGGGCGGCCCGAACCGAGCGCCCGCAGAAGATCGTACTCCGGGCTCATCCAAATGACGCCGTCGCGCGCCCGCGCATCCGGCACCGGCACGTCGACTCCCATGGCTTCGCGGTACGCCATGAGCGGCGCATTGAGCCCGCTCCGGGACATGAGTCCGATCTGGAGCCAGGCGCGGGGATTGAGTTCGAGTACCTTGTATTGTCCGGCCGGCGCCGCGGGTAGAAACGGCATCTCGCAGAGTCCCCAAAACCCGATGCGATCGAGTATCTCGCGGGCGTACTCATGCAGCCGGGGCACATGCTCCGAGCGCATGAACGTGGCCGTGCCGCCCGGGTGCGGGTACTTCCTCATCTCGCGCGCCGTCATCCCCGTCAACTCGCCGCGCTTCGAGCGGTATCCCCACCAGCACACCTCGTCTCCCTCGCGGTGTTCGATGAATTCCTGCACGACGACGCCTTCCCGGGGAAAGAGAGCGCGCAATTTGCCGGCGAGGTCCTCCGGAGACTCGATGATCACCAGCTTCGCCCCTAGTTTTTTCTGAAACGACATGCCGATGTCCTTGCGCGCCGGCTTGACTGCCGCGGGGTACGGAAGCTCGCCCCGCGACGCCTCCAGAGACGCGAAGTCGGCGAAGTGCATCGTCCGCGGCACATAGGGCGCCTCGCGCGGAAGCGCGCCAAAAAAACGCCCCTTGTCCAGAAACCGGGCCGGGTCCGTCTCGGCGGCATCCCCCAACAACACGAAATAGTCCCTGAGCCGTTCGCAATGATCGGCACACAGTCCAAGTCCGCCATCCTCGGAAGGAAAAAGGAGCAGGCGCCGCCCCTGCTGCTCTTTGAAGCTTCGCCCCGCAGCGCAGAGCTCATCGACGAACCCCTCCGGGTTCGAGATCCGGCACTCGAACGACATCACGCGCTCGATGTATTTCGACCGCCTGAGAAGCCCGGCACCCCCGTCGGTATCGATCGCATGGACATCGACACCCGTCCCCGCAAAACAACGGGCAAGACCGAGCGTGGTTATGTTGCTGCCGGCGGCAAGTATCGCTATGGGGGGCAGTTTCTGCATTGCTGCTTCGGAGCTCACATGTGCCGGTAGTGGAAAACGTACTGATAATAATCCCACGATGACATGCGCTCGCTTCGCCGCTTTCGCATCTCGTAACGCGCGAGCCGCCGATGGCATGCGCGGGGGATCATGCCAAACTGCACCAGATAGAGCGGGAGCCAATGCGCCTTGCGAATGGCGACCGCCTCCACGCTCCCCATCCCCTGACGTTCGAACACGCCTCGCAATTCCTCGACGGTGTGGTAGTTCGGTCGATTCCTCTTGTAGAAATTATCGAGACACAGGAGTCGCCCCCCGGGACGCAGAAGCCGGCGAAACCGCCCGAGCAGCGCGCCGACTTCTTCGAGGTCCATGAAGCGAAAGAGCCCGATGCAGGTAATGATATCGAAACTCCCATCCGCGAACGGCGTCTCGCTCCGCTCCACCTGCACATAAGTCACGTTCCCTCTCCCATAGAACCGTCGCGCCGTGTCCAGCAGTTTGGGGTCCACATCCGCAGCAACCACGTCGCGCGTTTGTTCCGCGAGCCATCCCGCGATTCTACCGGCACCGCACCCGTACTCGAGAACCGTTTCCCGACCGGTGAAGGAACACAAGGCCGCGATCGCCTCCTTCTGGAGGAGATCGATATAGGCGTTCTTGCGCCCCCGCTTGTCTTTCGAATCGAGCATGCCGATACCGCGCGGATCCGTCGCGCGGTAAATCGCTTCGTTTATGTCCCGTCGTGTCGGCATCACCGGTTTCGTCCGAGGGCGTTGAGGTAGATATCCGCCGCTCTGTCGATATTGATCTCCGCGGTGAGTTTCGGAATGCGTTCGCCGTAGGAGTGATCGCCGTCCATGAACCGCTCCAGGCACGCGGCGATCCCGCCCGCGTCCCCGGGCGCGAAGACGTCCCCCACGCCGTATGTTCTCACGAGGTAACCCATGTCGCCCACGTCGCTCACCAGGACCGGAACACCTTTCTGGAGCGCGTCCGTCATCACCACCGGTATGCTCTCCATTTCCGAGGGAATCACCAGCGCATCCGTTGCGGCCAGGACATCCGCGAATTCCTGGCGCGATACCGTGCCTCCCACGCGCACGACATCCGCAACCGACTCCGCCATCGAACGGAACCGCCGCGCGAGCGGGCCTTCGCCCCGAATGTCGAGCACGAAATCGTTGCGTCGCCCGCGCACGAGGGCGGCCGCTTCGATCAGCGACGTGACGCCCTTGACGGTATCAAAACGCCCGACGAACAAAAAGCGGGTCGTTCCGCCCGCCCGGGCGTGCCGATCCGCGGAAGCCGGCGGGAGTGTTCTCGCGGACGGGAGAAAAGCGCATGTTCTGCCCGCGATTTTTTCCACCATCCGCGCGAGCTCGAATCCGTCGGCAAATGCATGCTCCGCGCCGGCAAAAACGGAGCGGATCATCTGCCGGAAGACAGGCATGCGCCCGTATGTCCAGATATCCGATCCCAGCGCCCAAACCGAGTAGGGTACTCCCGTCGATTTCTTCGACTCGTATGCGAAGATCCCCGACGGGATCGCCCAGAGCGCCAAGCAAGCGTCGATGCGGTGCCGCTCGACGACACGGCGGAGCGTGGCCGGACCGTGCCTGCGCAGGCTCAGAAGCTCGTACACATCCCGCGGATGCCAGAAGCGAGTTCTCGCGATCGCCTTGCGTCCGCCCGCCCACCGGAATCGCTCCACACGAACTCCGAGATCTGCTTTCGGGCCCGTTCTCTCCGGGGTATGCACCACAACGGAGTGCCCGCGGGCCCCGATCGCGCGCGCGAAATCGAGGACGAACGCGGCGCGGTAGTCTTCCTCGTCATGCGGGAACATCGGCGTGACCAGACAGATGTTCATACTTTCGATTCCGGCTTCCGCAGTGTCCAGATATACGCGGGACTCGCCCACGGAAGGCACGTGAGCGCCGCGCGCGCAACCAGCGCCTTGAGGCTTCGCGGCTTGATCATATAATCGATATGATACCGCTCCGGCGACGCGACCATCCTCGGCGTGCAGTCGACACGCTCGAACCTTCGCGCGAGCGATTTGAGCCCCCAATAGCTCGCGTGCTTCTCGTAATAGTAGTTCCCCTTGCCGGCGAGCCGAAGATAATAATGCGCCCATCGGCGCGGCACGACCGACAGCAGCGGCAGGCGGTAATGGGGCTCGATGAGCCGGAGCCTGTTGTTGGCCGCGAGATAACACACCCCGCCCGGTCTCAGCACACGGTATATCTCGTCGAACATGGCCCGGGCGTCGGGAACGTGTTCGTACACTTGAACGCAGGAGACGACGTCGAACCGTTCGTCCGCGAACGGCATGTCGAGCGCGTCGGCGATCAGAAATTGCAGATTGTCATCCCGGTAGACCGTTCGGGCGTGGGCGATGGCGATATCATCGATATCGATGGAGGAGACCGTCTTGAAATGCCCGGCAAGGTAATGGTCCATGATTCCGGCGGAGCCGCCGACGCTCAAGAGGTCGAGGGTGCCGAGGGGCCGGCCGCATATTTCACCCAGTATCGCAACCATCGTGCGGGCTTTTCTCTCCCGCGCCTCGACGTCGTAGAGAGAACGGCCGGTCGTCGAGTACTGACGCTGGTATTGATCCCTCATGGCAGCAGTATAACAAAAAGTCTTCCCCGAGCACTCTGTACACTCGGGGAAGACTTCGTTCAGGAAAGAGGAGGCTTCCTGGAATGATATGCCCGTTACTACGCCCTCGCCTCGCTCGCCTTACACGCGTGCACGCGTAAGCGGTAAATCGCGAATCCCATCAGTATCAGAAGCAGCAGAATCATGCCCCAATACTGCAGCGTCGGAATCACGTGAGGGATCTTGGCGAATCCGTTCGTGCCCTGCGCAAACAGCTCCATATGCACCGGCCCCATCGGCGTGAAGAAATCCATCATCACCTGGCTGAAGTACGGACTGCTCATGAGCGGAACGAGCGCATCCGCAGGATCCTGCAGCATGCCGCTCATTATGGCCGCGCCGCACGCGCTGAGGGTAAATACCTGCGACGGATCCATGACGTTCCGCACGGCAAACTCGAAGCTGCGGCCGCCCTTGAGCTGGAATGTTCCGCTCGGCAGCGCCGTGAGCGGCGTGAACTGGCCGACATCGTTCATGTATCCGAGCTGCCACGCGGAATTGAAGTTCACGAACTCCACGACCATCGTGAACGGATCTTCGAGGGTTTCGAGGGGATCCCGCCCAAGCTCATCATGAGAAAAAACGAGCGTCACCGATTCCTTGCCGCCCGTTGCCGGGTGCGAACCGCCCGCCCGCACTGCGCTCAGCATACGTTCCTGGTTGCCGGGGGAGAAATGCCTTTTGGTGCCGGCTTTCTGACCGGGAGTGGATCCGTCCTTCATCTTCTCGGTCATAATGGTGGTGTGGCTTGCATTCAAGCCGTGGCCTCCCTCGTGCGCCCCGGTCTGGCCGGCTGCGCGGGCATACGCCGACGAATTGTTGAAAGCGGGGTCGTTGAAACTGCTTCCGAACACGAATCCGGTGGCGGGGCGGTCCGGCCAATTGCACCCGTAGCATGCCGACGTGTACGGCACGCCCATCCTGCGTCCAATGAACGAGGTCGAGTTGCTCGGCAAGTAACGGATCGTGTTCACCTGATCTCCGGCATTCGTGGCACCGACCTGCGACACCACACGAATGGTCGATCCGGCGAAGCCGAAGTTGCTCCGGATCTCGCTCATGATCATCCCCGTCGCCTGGCTCCTCCCGCCGGAGAAGACTCCTGGCGGCGGCTGCCAGTTGGGATCGAACTGCACGAGCTCATACTTCACTCCGTAGCTGCTCACGGGATAAAACACCGCGACGGCAAGCACGATTGCAGTGAAGAGGAGAATGACTCTCTTTGACAGTGGCGCCATGGCGAACCTCCCCCTCGGCAGCAAGAAATTCGAGGGCGTATGGTGAACTGCGACTACAGTACCATTACCGAATCATGGCAAAAGATGTTGTGCGAGGGGAGGATTATATCACGGGCTGCCGGCTAAGTCAATTCGGAAGGCAGTTTCTCGCCCGATGTGGCGGCTCGAATTTGGCTACGGCCAATTTCGGACGTTGTCAGTCCTCTGAAGGGGCGAATCCATTCGGCTCGTGGGAGGTCAGAATCGCCTTTACCTTTTCTCGGCCGGGCACGTCGAATACGATCTCGACCGAGCTATGGTAATCGTGGGCGCGGGCAGGCAAAACCGCTTTATTGGCTTCGATTTGAGCGCCGGCGAACTTGCAGATGCCATATTTTTCAACACTATATACATTCCTATGCCCGCCGCTTTCCCTCAGGGCAAAATAGAATATCTGCCCGCCGCCGGCCTCGAACGACCAATCTTTTCCGCTGAACAAATGGATGAAATTCCCGAGATCGTTCAGGTAACCGAAGTCGAAAGTCGAGTCTGAAAGCGATACTTCTATCCTGGTCCAGAAGGGGTCCTCCGGTATCGCGCCCTCGTCATAGGATGTCGTCGATTGCGAGAATATGATCTCCACCGCGCACACCGATCGGTTCCCTCCCGGCTCGAGAGTCTCGTGTTTCGCACACCCCCAGGAAGAGGCCGCGATCACAATCAGCACCGACAAAAAAACACGTCCGCTCATATGATCTCACAAGAGAGATAAGGAATTTGCCCTTCCATGATACTATAGGCACATGTGACCATCGCGTCAATCCAAACGGAGCCTGCATGGGATCGCCGCACTCGACATCCGCACGAAAATGGCACCTGATCGCTCTCTGCGCCATCATCTTGGCCGTCGCCCTTTGCTACCATCACGCCATCGACTACCCGTTCCTCAACTGGGACGATTACAAGCTGATCCGTGACAATCCCTACAACAAGAGTCTCGGCTGGGACAGTCTGAAGCACCTGATGAATCCTTTCATCACCGGCAGTGTGAAGGTGATGAGGGATTTCAGCTACGCCGTCGATTACCAGCTCTGGGGAGGCTCGCCCCGGAGCATCCGGCTGGGCACGATTTTCTTCTACATCACATGCTCCTTCCTCGTGTTCTCTCTTCTTCGGCAGCTGCTCGGCCACGCCCCGGCGGCCCTATTCGGAACGCTGATCTTCGTCGTTCACCCGCTCCATGTGGAATCGGTGACATGGCTGTCGGCGCGCAAGGAGGCGTTGTCGGCGACGTTCTTTCTGCTCGCCTTCCTCGTCTACATCCCGCTGAGCAAGCACCTGCACCTGATCATGTGCCCGGTCAACGAGTTCTTCCGCAACCTCAAGCCGCGCGGCGGCCAGGTCAGGCCGCTCGACCTGGAGGACGAGGACCTCGAGGAGTACGGCGTGAGCCGCATCGACGGCTTCACGAGGTGGCAGCTCCTGGATCTGTACGCCTGCGCCGAGTGCGGGCGCTGCCAGGACCACTGCCCCGCGTGGCTCACCGGCAAGCCGCTCTCTCCCAAGCTGCTGATGACCAAGCTCAAGGACCACCTCAACGAGGCCGGCCCCGGGCTGCGCC
>JBGSIK010000042.1:0-13473 GCA_041742575.1 Candidatus Krumholzibacteriia bacterium | reverse complement strand
AAGGGCGGGATTTGCCGGGCGCCGCGAAGGCGCACGGGTTATCATGGAAAAAACGACCGGGCGGAACGCTCGGGACATGCGCCGGGGAGGCCGGTCCGTGCCCGCCACCCGGCGAGTGGTGAAGTCCCTCTGCACGCGGTTCGAATCATGGGCGCGAATTCATCGGACGGCTACTACACCGAGGGGCTTGCCGCCGAACGGCTCCGGCGCTGCTACGAGGTAGCGCCTCCGCGCGTTCAAGACTACTTGCAGGCGGAGACCGACTTCGTGTTGCGGCACATGAGACCCCGCGATTCGGTGCTGGAACTCGGATGCGGATACGGCCGCGTTTTGGAAACCATGATGGGGCTGGCGCACCCGATCGTCGGTATCGACACCTCGCGCAAAAGCCTCGAACTCGCCCGCGAGATAACGGGCGGACCACCGCGCTGTTACCTGGCCGCGATGGACGCGGCCCGCCTCGCATTCAGAGATCGGTCCTTCGATGCGGTCGTTTGCATCCAGAACGGCCTGTCCGCGTTCAAAGTGGATCGGGGAGCACTGTTCAAGGAAGCGGTGCGCGTGATTCGACCGGCAGGAAGGGCGCTCTTTTCGAGCTACGCGAAGTCCTTCTGGCCCCATCGCCTCGAATGGTTCCGGATCCAGGCCGCGCAGGGACTGGTGGGGGAGATCGATGAAGACGCGACCGGTGACGGGGTCATCGTTTGCAGGGACGGATTCCGCGCCGAGACGGTGGGCCCGGAAGAGTTCATTCGTCTCGCCGCATCCGTGGGCGCTTATCCGAAGATCACGGAGGTGGGGGGATCGAGCCTGTTCTGCGTGATCCATGTGCACTAGGTCGTGATCACGCCGGGAACGGGAAGCGATAAAATGCTATCGAGAGATCGTCGCTAACCAACGGAAAGGTGGAAGTGATGAGACTGTTGCTATTGAGCAATTCGACCAACTATCAGAGTGGATATCTCGACCACGCGCTGGGGCACATACGGGATTTTCTGGGAGACGGCGTGAAAAAAGTGCTGTTCGTTCCCTACGCGGGGGTCACGGTCCCGTGGGACGCGTTCACGAAGAAAGTGCGTGGACGATTCGCGGAGATTGGTTTCGAGCTCGAGTCCGTGCACACCGCTCCGGATCCGGTCGCGGCCGTGCGGCAGGCGGAGGCGATCGCGGTGGGCGGTGGGAACACGTTCCACCTCCTGCACCAGATGATCGAGCACAAACTCGTCACCGCGATCCGCAAGCGCGTGCTCGCGGGCGTGCCCTACATGGGATGGAGCGCCGGATCGAACGTGGCCGGGCCGACCATCAAGACGACGAATGACATGCCGATCGTGCGACCGCGCACGTTCGACGCTCTCGCGCTGGTGCCGTTTCAGATCAATCCGCACTACACCGACGGTGTGATCCCGCAGCACCAGGGCGAGACACGCGCCGATCGCTTGGCGGAGTTCGTCGAGGCGAATCCGGATGTGGACGTGGTTGGACTGCGCGAGGGGAGTATCCTTCGGGTCGAAGACGGGCACATGATATTGTTGGGCGACAAGGAGATGCTGCTCTTCCGCAAGGGTCGTGATGTGAGGCACTTCGCGCCCGGCGAATCGATCGACTTCCTGCTCGCATAGTCGGCGCGTTTTAACCACGCTCGCCCCGCTCACTGCGCCGACCGGGTTCGACGAGATGCCGATGGCGAGGTCCGGTTTTGCGTTCGGGCGGTGCGGAAGCGATATTAGTAGGGACGTCGCCAAGGAGGCAAAATGAGACAACGAATCTTTTGGGTGGTTGCCGCCGCCTGTTTGGTGGTGATCGCGATAGTCACATTTGGACCGGCCGGATCGGCGTTGTCTCAGCAAAGGGGTGAGAAGGTGACAAGCAAAATCGTGAAGAGCGACAGCGAGTGGCGTAAACTCCTCACGCCGGAGCAGTATCGCGTAACCCGGGAGAAAGGTACCGAAGCCCCTTTCACCGGCAAGTACTGGAACTTCAAGGAAGACGGGACCTATCTGTGTGTGGCCTGCGGTCAGGCCCTTTTCAGCTCCGGCACCAAGTACGACGCCGGTTGCGGATGGCCCAGCTTCTGGCAGCCTGTCGATTCGGTGCGAATCGACGAGAAAGCAGATCGCAGCCACGGGATGTCTCGCACCGAAGTGCAGTGCAGCCGGTGCGGCGCGCACCTCGGGCACGTGTTCCCGGATGGTCCGCAGCCGACAGGCTTGCGCTACTGCATCAACTCCGCTGCGCTCACATTCCAGGGAGACAGCAGCGCCGCCAAGAGTGGTGACAAGCAACGGTCCCGATAGTGCGTACGCGTACCCTTCGGGCCGACGTCTTCGCTTGACAACGGCTGGCCTGCCATGTAACCTTGGCATTAACAAGAAGTTGTGTCGAAGACCGGGGCGAAGGGGAGGACATCCGGCCTGCAGGTCCGACTTGTTGAGAATCTCCCAGCACCTTTGCCGAGCAACCCGGCGGGAGTCCTTTCGGCAGCCTGTACGGATTCGACGTTGACGTCGCTCGGCCCCTCGTGGAAAGCGACGAGATCGCATTCAACGCGGGGCCGCACACCGAGTTCATCAAGATGTCTTGCGGAGACTTCGAGCGGTTGGTGAAACCGGAGGTCGTCGAGATATCAACCACGCCTTGAACGGCCGTGTGCACAAACGGCTGGCAGTAACCGAAAATAAGTTGTAAACGTCGCAACCTCGGCGTGGGGAAAGTCGGCTGCGACGAACGGGCTTGCGCGTCCAATTCGCAACGGCACGCGCTCGTCCGGCGGCTGGAGGATGGCGCTCATGGCTGGCAAAGCTTTCCAGGATTACTACCCCGACGACTTCGCGCACTGCTATGGGTGCGGAAGGCTGAACCCGGAGGGGTACGGCATCAAGAGTCACTGGGATGGCGACGAATCAATCTGTACGTTCACGCCCGCGCCGTACCACACCGCGTTGCCGGGATACGTATACGGGGGGCTCATCGCGTCCCTCATCGATTGTCACGGCACCGGCACTGCGGCGGCGGCGGGCTATCGTGCTGAAGGCCGCGAGATGGGGACCGACCCGCCGCTGCGTTACGTCACCGCTTCGCTTCGCGTCGATTATCTCCGTCCCACGCCGATGGGCGTCTGTCTCACCGTGCGGGGAAAGGTGAGAGAAGTCAAAGGGCGAAAAGTCGTCGTGGACCTGCGGCTTTTCGCGGAGAATGAGCTTTGCGCGCGCGGAGAGGTGATTGCGGTGCGGGTGCCGGAACATATGGTGCCAGGGAAAAAAGAGAGCTGACCACGGGTTGCGCATGGTCGGCGTCGATTGAGATACCAAGGAGGAACGATGTCGAGGACGAGGCGTAAAGCCGAGGGGGGGACACACAAAGTGGCCGGCGTGAGCGACCAAACCGTACACGCCAGAACAGGGAAGCGTTGGGCCGAATGGTTCCACATACTCGATGAGGCCGGTGCGCGTACCATGGTGCACCGCGACATTGCCGCGTACCTTCGCAAAAACCACATGAGCAGCCCGTGGTGGAGCCAGATGGTCGCGGTCGCGTACGAACAGGAGCGGGGGCTGCGGGACAAGAATCAGAAGCCGACCGGTTATGAAATAAGCCGGAGCAAGACGGTCGACGTCTCCGTGTCCAAGCTGTACGACGCGTGGAAGGATACCCGTATCCGGCGGCGATGGCTGGACGAGACGGACCTGGTCATACGAACGGACGATCCCGGCAAGTCGCTACGGCTCACGTGGTCGGACGGGGAGACCCTCGTAGCCGTCCACTTCCACGATCGAGGGAAGGGCAAGAGCCAGGTGACCGTCCAACACGGCAAGCTGAAGAACCCGGAAGAGGGTGAGCGGATGGGGGAATTCTGGGGCCAGGCGCTCGACCGGTTGGAGGAAACCCTCAACACATGAAACTGCCTCCTCAGCATCACTGTAGATACGACCAAGGGGCGCACGCAGCTGTTCGTGGGCTTCCGTAGCCCACCGAAGTTCAGAAGTCCTGGGCAAGAGATGGGAGCGAAACATGGCTGTCACGTATTCTTTCGATGGCCGTATTCTCCGGCTGGCCTTCGCGGGAAACTATTCAGCGGAGGACATTGTCGGTGTCGCCGATCGTGCGTTCGCGGATCCCGCGCTTCCGCGTGAAGTGCGTCTCCTCGTCGACGTCACTCGATCCGGTTCTCTGGCCGGTCGATCGGCGGAAGAACTCCGGGCGTTCGTGGAACGCTTCCGGCCATGGCAATCAAGGATCGGCAATCGATCCGCCGTTCTCGTGGGATCGCCTCTGCAATTCGGGTTGATGCGAATGGTGGCGGCCTTCGGAGAGAAGCACGGATTCAGCACAAGAATCTTCCGGACCGAAGCGGAAGCGGTCGACTGGTTATCCCAGCAGCCGGTCCAGGAAGTGAGCGAGCGAGATTAGTTTTGCTCGTCCGTCTCACCCCGCGAGTCCGTTTTGAACGCGCGGTTCCTGATCATCTCGTCGATATCCCACGGTGCCGGATCGCCGCCCAGGTATCGGTGGAACCAATCCAGGTGGGCGGTGTAATAGAGCGGCATCGACTTCACCGCGTTCGGCCAGTGGCCGTCGTTCTCGAACACGATCAGTCGCGACGGCACATTGCGCTTCTTCAGGGCCGAGAAGAATTCGAGGCTCTGTGTATAGGGGATGCGGAAATCCTTCTCTCCGGTGATCACCAGGCACGGCGTGCGGAAATTCGCCGCATACATGTGCGGTGACCACTTGACGTAGTCGTCGGACTCCCACGGTGCGCCTCCCAGATCGAACTGCGGGAACCACAGCTCCTCCGTAGCGCCCCATTTGGAGGCGAGGTTGTACGCTCCCATCATGGACACGAGCGCCTTGAACCGGGTGGTGTGACCCTCCATCCACATCATCATGTATCCGCCGTACGACCAGCCCATGGCGCCCATGCGCTCCCCGTCCACATACGGCTGCGCGGCCATGTATTCGGCGACCGCCATCACGTCTTCGTACACCTTGCCCGCCCAGTCGCGCGAGATCGCAAGCGTGAAGTCCTGGCCGTATCCGGTCGAGCCGTGCGGGTTCGGAAACGCAACCACGTAGCCCGCGCCGGGGTAGACCTGCCAATCGCCGCGGAAGCTGTCCATCCACTGACTTTGCGGGCCGCCGTGCACGTTCAGAATGAGCGGGTACTTCCGGTTCGGGTCGAAGCCGTGGGGCTTGACGACGAAGGTGTGTATCTTCCGGCCCGTCGGCGAATCGACCCACGTTTCCTCGGCCGGCCGGATGTCCACTTCATTCTCGACGGGCGCGTTGAAGGTGGTAAGCCGCTTCCCGGAGCCGCCCTTCGTGGCTACGCTCCATATCTCTTGCGGCTGCGCGATCGCGCGGCGCGAGGCGACGATCGTCCGGCCGTCGGGGGAGAGGTCGAACGAATCGATGGTGCGGATGTCGGCGATCTGCTCGATCTTCCCGGTGCGGATGTCGACGCCGTAGAGAGGGCTCGATCCCTGGTAGTCGGCGGTGAAGTAGATGCGCTTCGAGTCGGGCGACCAGCGGTAATGTGTGACCCAGTAGTCGAAGGCTTCCGTGAGCACGCGCTTCTCGCCCGATTTCCGGTCTATGAGCGCGAGGCGGAAGCGATCGGCCTCGTATGTGGGGACTTCTTGTTTCAGGTAAGCGAGGAAGCGCCCATCCGGAGAGAACTGCGGATCACCGTCGTACGCTTCGTTCTCGTCGGTCAGGTTCTTGAGTGTGCCGCCGGTCATGGGGACGATGAACAGGTCCTTGTTCGTCGTCTCCCAATGGTTGGAATCGGCATTCGTCGACACGCACAACTCCGTGCCGTCGGGGGATACGTCGAAGCCCGCATGACTCCCGCCGGTCACATAGTACGGGGCATCCAGCGTTCCCGGCGTCAGGTCGAGATACGTCTTCGACTCCATGTCATGCACGATGGTGTGAAACCGTTTGCCGTCCTTCCAGAACGTCCAGTGGCGGTACAACAGATCGTCCGCCAGGTGCGCGTGCAACGGGCCCTGCTCGATGTCGTCCTTGAGCTTCCGGTTGCATTCGCTATCGGCGCCGCACTCGGGGAAGACTTCGCTGAAGAAGACGATCCGCTTCCCGTCGGGTAACCAGCGCGGGTCTTCCACGCCCGGCGAGAAGTCCGTCACCTGCACGGCTTCACCGCCGCCGATCGGGAGCCGCCACACCTGGGAGCCTTTCTCGCGTGTCGATACAAAGAGAAGCTCCCTTCCATCCGGCGACCAACGCGGGTGGTAGTCCGCCCCGTCGCGGTGGGTGAGCCGACGGAGATCGGTGCCGTCGGCGTCGATGACGTAAATATCGGAGTTGCTCTCCCCTTTTTCGAGGTCGTACGACGTCACGGTGAACGAGATCCGCGTGCCGTCGGGGGAGATCTGCGGATCGGTGACGCCCTTGATCCGATAGATGTCGGCGATGGTGAAGGCCCGCTTTTCCGCATGCACCCCGGCCGCGGTCAAGGCGATGAGCATTGCGATCACGATCGTTCTCATGGTTGGTCTCCTATGCGAAGCGCGGTTTTCGTTCATCGATTGTTCCCGCACGCGTAGACATCAAAGCGCCGGCCTTCGAGCTCACGAGTCAGCAGGCGCTCGAACTTGCCGTATTTTTCTATCGCCTGCGGCCAGAGGGGATTGAGATAGATGATCGAGGCCCTTCGGGGAACACGTTCCAGCGAAGCGACGATCCGTCCGGCGACGCGCTCGAGCACCGTCGCGTCGAAGGGATTGAAGAAGTAGAACACGGTGTCGTCCTCCTGCACCTCATAGTCCACCGCGTCCATGTGGAGCACACGGATGTCGGGGGAGGTCTCGCTGCGCGAGAGGAAAGAGGCGACATTGGCGCGAGCGACGCCGCACAGTTCCTCGGAGAACTCGACGCCGGTCACCCGTTGGAAACCGTATTCGGCCGCCATGATCAGCACCCGTCCCTTCCCGCATCCGAAATCGACGAACCCGCCATCGGTCGGGAGCCGGAGCAGCTGCAGCAATCGCCGGAAGGAACGCGTGCGCGTCGGCTCGCAGCGTATTCCGCGTTCCTTGTTCGGGCTGGCGATCCGGAGGTCCGCCAGTTCGACAATACGACGCGTCTCCGTGCCGTGCCGGTAGTCGAAAAAACCATCGGTGAGGCCGCCGGCGGCAATGGCGGCCGCACGGGGCGCGCGAGCCAGAGTCCGCAGCAATCCGCGCCGGCGGACGCTGCCTGTGAAACGGCGCCAGAACCACATGGTTCGCCCCATTGCCGTATCATAGCCCGAGAGCCGGGGACGCGACAGCGTTTTGTGCGTCACCGGGGGTGGCCGGTAGTGTGGTGTGATGTCGGGGGTGGGGCCCGCGGTTTGTGGGGACCCGTCCTTACGCCGCGCCGGAGCCGACGCCGTTATCCTCCGGACGGTGCCGGAAACACGTTGAAATCATATCGCGTTTCCAGGCGCTCCTTGTAGGGCTCCAATCCTTCGATGATCCAGATGCTGAAAGTCTGTTGCCCCGTGTTGGACACGAGCGCGATTCTCCCCCCGTCCGGGTCCGGGCTCCAGGCCGGCATCACATCTTGTTTGTGGTTTTTGGTGAGAAGCAACGCGTTGGTGCCGTCCGCCTTCATTATATAGATATCCCAGCTCCCCCAGTCCCGGGCGGTGACGGCGAGATATCGGCCGTCCCCGCTCCACGCCGGCGCGTGACTGACCGATCGCGGCGCCAGCAATCGGAGGGTCGCCCCCGACGAACGGTCGAGGATCCACACACCTTCGCCTTCTCTGATCCATGCCACGCGGTCACCGTTCGGGCTGACGGCCGGGCACGAGTTCCCGCCGTCCTCGGTAAGCCGTTTGCGTGTGCCCGTTCGCAGGTCGAGCGACCAGATGTCGGTCTCGCCGCCCCGCGGCGTGCCGGCAAACACAATCTCGTCCCCTGAGGGCGACCAGGAGGGCGAGGCGCTGGAATCGGTTCCGGAGGCGAGCGCGCGGACGAAGCCGGTCCCGGTATCGACCTCGTACAGGTGCATCTGCCCGGCGTGGTCGCTCGCAAACGCAATCCGTTTTCCGTCCGGACTCCACGCCAGCTGGTCGTACACGAATGGCGCGTCCGTCAGCTTGCGGGGCAGGCGCGCGCCGAGCTCGATCACATAGATACCGCCATGGCCGTCGGACCTTTGGGACCGGAACGCGATGCGGTCGCCTTCGGGGGACCAGGCTGGAAATATATCGGCGCCGCCCGGCGGCGTGATCTGCGTCCATGCCGCGGGGTCCTGATCGCGCACACGCTGGAACACCACCTCGCCGTCGCGATCGAAGTAGACCTGCCGCAATCTCATCTCTCCGTTCACGACCGACCGGCTGTAAAGGAGCGGCCGGAGAGCGGGGCGCAGGGCGTGGATCGTTCCGTTGTGAAGCGCCATGTACCTGATATTCTCGCTGGTCAGGAACTTCATGACGTCTTCGTAGGGGGCGATCGGGATTTCCACGTATTCGCCGCCGGCGTAGAAGGCGAAGAACGGCTTGCGGTCCGCGATCCTGTCTCCCGGCTTGACCTCGTCCCGGAACGCGATGGCCGCCCGTTTCACCCCGAGCAGTCCAGGTTCTTCCGGCCGCCAGAGCACGGCGCTATTCACAAAAAGCAAGATGATCGTGGAAGCCGCTATCAGGTAGACGGCGAGCGCCCGTAAGGAACGCTCCCGAAACTCGGCCGCCGCGAAGACGGCGAGAAGGATCAGGATCGGCACGTACGGGAGAACGAAGCGGTCGGCGCTGCGCACCGTCGCCAGCGGTATGGCGAAGAACGGCACCAGCGCGGCTACGAGAAACAGATATTTGCGATGCCGCAGCGCAAGCAGCGCAAGCAGAAAAATCGCGGGCGCCACGTGGCGGCCGAGGAGCAGGATCTCCTGCGGAAGCCGCCGGAAGTAATCGGCGACCAGAGACTTCGAAGCCGCCTCCGCTTCCAGTTTCTCCTGCACCTCTTCCTTGCCCTCGAAATCGATCGACACCTCGCGCGCCCTCCAG
This sequence comes from Candidatus Krumholzibacteriia bacterium, assembly GCA_041742575.1. GTDB lineage: Bacteria > Krumholzibacteriota > Krumholzibacteriia > WVZY01 > JAKEHA01 > JBGSIK01. The sequence goes on along the minus strand of JBGSIK010000042.1, from coordinate 4,454 downwards.
TCCTCCACGCTGGAGCCGACGAGCCACGACTTCGGCAGCAGCACCAGTCGATGCTGGTTCGCCGAGAGCACAGCCGCGTTGGCGGAGTACACCACCAGGAACGAGATCGCGATCACGGCCAGCTCTTTCGGCCGGCGGATACGAGACAGCCCGAGCAACACCGCGATCGCCAGCGCTTCCGGTCGCGTGATGGCGGCCATTCCCATCGCGAGCCCGAACGGCAACCACCGTCGTTCGACGAAGCACATGAGAGACAGCAGCACCGAGAAAACGTACAGCGACTCCGACAACGTCATCAGGGACAAACGTATGAAAAGCGGATTCAGCGCCAGCACGACCGCGGCGAGGAGGGCGAATCCCCGGTCCGTGAAGTGTTTGGCCAGCCGATACGCGAGGCACGCCGCGGCTACGCTGGCTACGAAGCTCACCGCCTGGCCGGCCAGCTGGTAATCGCGCAGCACCAGCTGAAAGAGCCTCACGACCAGGGGATAACCGATCGGAAAAGCGCCGGCCATGTGGCCGCTGAAGATCGTCTTCGCCTGATTGAGGTAGTAGGTGCCGTCGTATGCGACCAGCTCGAATGTGCGCAGGAAGGGGAGTCTGCTCAGCACCGACAGGACAATGAGGATCGCGTAGATTGTCCGGTCGCTCATGCGGTCGAAGCGGGTGTTCATGGTGATGGCATGATACCACCACAGACCGGGGGCGGTTCAAGATTTCATCGGGAAGATCGACGGCGTGCGATCGGACCTATCGGCGGCACGCGGCTAGACGTACCGCCGTACCGCGTGGTTTCTCCGTTTCGTTTTCCGGTGGAGTCTCGAAGCGAGGGGCAAACTGGAGGGTACTTTCTGTCCCCGGCAAAGACTGGCAACGAGGGTGGAGTGGAACGGATGGTCTTCGACGGCGGTGAGCGGGCTTCCAGTCAGTTTTTCGATACCTCTCAGCATCGCGACCTCCCCCGCGTCGCAGAACGACAGGGCTATGCCGACGGCTCCGGCGCGGGCGGTGCGTCCGATCCGGTGCACGTAGCTCTCCGGATCATTCGGCAGCTCGTAGTTGATCACGTGCGAGATCCCCTCGACGTCGATCCCGCGGGCGACGATGTCGGTGGCGACGAGGACTTTGACTTTGCCGCGATCGAAGGCCGCAAGAGCGCGCTGTCGTTCGCCTTGGTTCCGGTTCGAATGGATCACATCAGCGGAGATTCCGTTGCGGGTAAGCAACCGTACGATAAAGTCGGCGCCGCGCTTGGTGCGAGTGAAGACCAGGGCCCTTTCGACACCCTCGCCTTTCAGAACCCCGGTGAGGAGTTCGCGTTTGTGCACCTGCTGGACGAAGAGGACCTTCTGTTCGATGTTTCCGGATATGGAAGCGGCCGGCGTCACCTGGACCAATGATGGATCTTTCAGCATGTCGGAAGCGAGCCGGGCGATGTCCGCCGTCAGCGTGGCCGAGAAGAACAACGTCTGGCGCGAAGCGGGAGTCATGGCTACGATTCTGCGAACGTCGTAGACGAATCCCATGTCGAGCATTCGATCCGCCTCGTCGAGGACGAGCACCTCAATGCGATCGAGACGGACATGCCCCTGGTTGTGCAGGTCGAGCAGACGGCCCGGAGTGGCCACGATGATGTCGGCTTTGTTCTTGAGCGCTTTTATCTGCGGCACTGCGGAGACGCCGCCGAGCACAACGGCCGTACGAAGAGAGAGGTGACGGCCGTAAGCGCGAAAGGCCTCGTCCACCTGCAGGGCCAGCTCACGCGTCGGCGTGAGCACCAAAGCCCGGACGCCCAAGGGTTTCTTGGCGCTGTCTGCGCCCCTGCGCTTCCCGTGGAGCATCTGCAACATGGGGAGTGCGAACGCCGCCGTCTTGCCCGTGCCGGTCTGCGCGGTGACCAGAACGTCCTTACCGGCAAGCACCGCCGGAATCGTCCGTAGCTGGACGTCGGTCGGCTTGGTATACCCTTCCTCCGACACGGCGTGGAGGATGGGTTCGATCAAACGGAGATTCTCGAAACGATCGGTATGCATTGGATCCTATCTTGGTAGCCCGAGATATACAGCGGCTGGCTCTCGTGTGTGCGCTTGATACAGATTGGAACGCCGAGAAACAAACGCGGGAAATCTACGGAAGGTCGAAATTTGAGTTCCTTATAGTTGGGGAGAAGATAGTCTATAACTAGCGCCGACGCAAACGAATTTTACGGGGACAAAGGCGCCAAGTCCCCGCCGGGGGCTCGAATCCGAGGCGAAATCGCAAAAACCCGCAAACCCGTGCCGTGAAGTGGGTCCCTGTCGTGGAATGGGGATGGAAACGGTCCCAACTCGTTCCACCGCCGTAGGTTCAGCCCTCCGGTCCCGGACCCGTTTTGCCGAAGCGGAACAGCCTCAAGAACACGGCCCCACACATCCCGCCCGCGCCCGCGAGCAGGATATCGGTCACATCGATGTAACGCCCGATGGAAACGGCTTGGGACAGCTCCACGATGGCGGCGAACGCCAGGGAGACCAGGCCTGTCAGGAGCACGATTCTCGAGCGAGAAGCCGCCGGTATGAGCTCGACAAGCAAGTACGAGACCAGGATGCCGAAAGGAATGAAGATCCCCGCCTCCTTGACGATGTCGATCGCGGTCGGGAGGCTGCGCACGGTGAAGTGCTCTTTGAATGGGATCAAGTTGCTCTCGAAGAGGATCTTCCGGGCGACGGCTTTGGGATCGGTTTCGAACTGAAACGGAGACCACGCAAGGAACAGGATGACCAACCCATATCCGATCAAGGCCACGACCACCGGCCGCCAATTCGCCTCTTCTCCCGTCCGCTCGCGCTGGGCGTCGACTTTCTGCAGGTCGAACCAGGTCTTGATCAAGGCCCATCCCACTACCCCGGCGAGAGCCGCGAGCGGGATCATGGCGATGTCGGTCGTCCTCGACAGGATGAACACCTGGGCCGCCTCGCATGCGACGGCGACCCACAGGCACGTGTAAATCGGGGGGAAAACACTGAGGCGGCCTCTGATGCCGTGCAGGGCCGCCGTCAACGCGGCGATGGGCACAAGACCCAGCAACTCCAGGGTGAGCTTCAGGCCGTCCTGCTGCCAGCGAGACAGATGGTACAAGGGATCGAGGATGATCCGCACTTCGCCGAGCTCGTCGGGGAACAACTTCGCGTATATCTTCGAAAGGCCGACGGTGATATCGAAAGGCAGCAACGCGATCAATCCGTAGATGCAGATGTAAACAAAACGCAACGCGGCGATCGACTGCGTTCTGGCGTCCTGTTTGTCGCCGGTATCGAGCCCGAGAAACACCACCGGATCGAGGCCGTAGAACCGCACTCCGGCGACAATCACCCAGTAGCCGATCACGTGTCCCGTGCTGTTGGTGACGATGTCCACGAGATCCGGATGCCGGCCGATGAACGACTGGCCGACTTCCATGATGACGCTCACCAGCGTGCCGACGAAAATCCACGGAGTCAAAAAGCGGGCTCTGCGGCGGGCGACGGCCAGCGCCAGAAAGACGCCCAGGGGGACGTAGAGCAGTACGTTGGTGGCGATGTCGCGGAGGCTGTGCACCCGCAATAAGGTGTGCGGATGTTCGAAGCCCTTGAAGTACCGCCGCCCGACATCGTAACGCTCGGATCCGGGTGTCCAGCTGGCGTAGATGATGAAGAAAACGAAAAGGATGGTGAGCGCCAGGAACACCCACCGTGCCAGCCGATCAGAGGTCATAGTGTGCCTTCGATTTGACACCCGACTGCCATCGGGGCCGCCCTCTTGCCGCATTTTGTCGAACGAGCCGGCGGGCGCGGTGCGCATTCCGGGCGCTTCAGGGTCCGCCTTGACACGCACTCTACCGCATACTCCGGCCGCGAACAAGACCCTGTAACTTCAAGCTTGGTGTGCCGTTCGACGGAGCGGCCGGCCTCCCGCACGACGTCGGGGGCGTGGCGCGCGGGACACGAGAGATTCCGCCCCATCCCGGGAACGCGAAAACCCTCTTTGGCCACAGGCCCGATCGTAGTACATAATGATACTGATGAACAAGATCGGGTTGCTCGAGAACGATGTCCAGAACTATGCCTGGGGGTCGCGCACCGCGATTGCCGATCTCCTCGGCAGGCCCTCTCCCTCGAGCGGACCCGAGGCGGAACTGTGGATGGGGGCGCACCCCAAGGCCCCTTCTCGCGTGCAAATCGACGGCGCGTGGACACCGCTACCGGACGTGATCGCGCGAGACCCGGCCGGCGTCCTCGGGGATCGCGTCGCCGAGCGCTTCGGCGGTAAGCTGCCGTTCCTCTTCAAGGTGCTCGCGGCCGCGGAGCCGCTTTCGATCCAGGCGCATCCCGATCTCACCCAGGCGAGGCAGGGTTTTGCGCGCGAAAACGAACGGGGCGTCCCGCTCGACGCGACGGATCGGAACTATCGCGACGACAACCACAAGCCGGAGATCA
>JBGSIK010000041.1:0-6015 GCA_041742575.1 Candidatus Krumholzibacteriia bacterium | reverse complement strand
GTTGTTTCACCCCATGGATAGGACTCCTGCGTGACCACCGGCGCGGGCATCGATTTACCGCGCGGCAGGAGCAGGAACGCGAATCGTGGGTTCGCGGCCTGCGCCTCGAAGGTGAGCAATTTGGAATCCGGCTCGTTGGTCATGTTGTTGTAACTCGTGATGGAAAGACCGAGCGCTGATCGCGGCGGGTTCAGGGCGTGTATGTCCATGTACCCCGTGGGGGCTACGATCCGCACGCCACCGCCCGTGGTGTCGACCGTGTTTGTGCCCAGAGTGTGAAGCCGCCACTGATACGTGTGCGGAAGGCCGTCCTTTTCGATGTCGTCCACGATCACGAAATAAGGCGGCCGGCCATCCACTTCGTGCGCGACCAGCACCTCGCGTCGGGCGAACTCGACCGGGTTCCCGCCGTCGTACCCCCACGACCAGTCGGTACCGAGGAAGGGATATCCGGGGTTGTTCCACGCGCTGCAGGTGCAGTAGGCGGCGGTGTTGTCGCTCGTGATGCGATCGGCAAACCCGGAAAGAAGGTATCCGGTGATGTCGCCGTCGGTGCCGATCGACGAGCCCGCGTTGTGCTGGCCTTTTCCGTCGACGAAGACGATGTTGTGTGCCTCGCTCTCCTTCGCCAGCGTGCCGGGTCCGTGGTCGACGGCGAACTTCGCGCCGTAACCGTACAAAGTGAACTGGCCCTGATCCTCCTGGGCATGACCGCCGTGGAAGGACCCGGAGTGGAAGCTGAAGACGACGTCGGTCGAACTTTTTCCGGAAGGCCAGCCCGTCCGGAAGTAATAGAGCCCACGATCCGCCCACAGCCGGCTCGACGGAAGCACCGAGATCGGCTGGACGGGGGTGAGGTTTCGATTCCAGAGAACGGTGGCTGTCTTGTCCGCTTTGGGCCCCCAGTCCCACCCGTACGAACCGGCGATGTGCTCGTAGAGCCACGCGGAGAGCCCGCTCGACCATTCGCTTTGCGCCCAGTCGAAATAGGTGTGGTGTTGCGGTAGGGGGTCGTCGCCGTACCCGGAATCGTTCAGGTTGTTGGTCTTGCCGTTGCCCTCCGGAAGGAGCTCATAGCAGAACCAGCTCTCCATCTTCCGTATCTTTCCTTCACTGAAGTTGGTCCCGTCGTAACGCCCGCGGGCCGCGAAATAGTAGACCAGATGACGGAGACTCCAGCCCGCGTACAGCACGCCTTCGTTATACGCGCCGTCCCTGTCCACCTGGACCGCGGTCCACGCGGAGATGAGTTCATCCGCGAACGCCAGCGCGTCAGAAACCCGCACGGAATCGGTCTCGTCGTCCAGGCAGATGGCGGCAAGCCCCACCGCTGCCGCCACCATTGCGCTCCGATTCGACAGATAGGGCCGGTAGAAGTGCTTCTTATAGTTAGCGCTCGTGATCATCGTGTCGACGTATTCAGCGATCTCGGTCCGGACCAGGAAACGCTCGGCTTCCGGGGCGTTGGCGAAGAACAGATCGTAACCGAGCGCGAGCGATCGGAGCCGGAGAGCGGAATCGTAGTCGTCGTAATCGACGCTGTACTGACTGACGAGGTAGAGGATTACGTTACGGCCCATCGTGCGCGCGTCCTCGTCCTCGGGCGATTCCAGAAACGTGGCCATGCCGAGCATCGGCACGGACGCCAAACCGAAGTCGTCACCCAGAATCCCGGCGGGTGTGTCTCCCGGGTAAATGTATTCGACCATGACCCGGATCAAGCTGTACGCGAGGTCATCGTGGCCGCCGTCGCGTACTTTGTCATAGAGCGTCGGGATATCTCCGGCGTCGAAAAGAAGGCGCGGATGATGGGCGAGATAGAGCGAATCGGTGTCGGTGGTTTCGAGGTCCGTGCGCGTTTTGCCATCGGCGCGATCGGCCGCTGCTGATGCGGTCGGAGTATGGAGTTGCGACGCCAGCGCGAACCAGAGCGCCACTGTGAACACGACCGCCGGGCGATTTACCCGGTGGGTTCGAGGCGCGGTTGGTCGCCGGCGCCGTTCTGGGAGATGCCGCAAACGCAGTAGGTGCATGTCTATTCTCGAAGCAACCGGCTAACACTTCATACCGTAGGGTTTTAATTTTACCGCAAACGGACCCTCCCGTCAACGTTCGAAACACTCAGTTTGGGGGAATGTGGGCGAGGAAATGCTCACTATCGCTTGGTTATCGCCGTCAATGGCGAGTATAATTATGGAGTTGGTGCCGCGGGATACCGCATCATTTCCGTACAAACCGATTCGTTACCGACGCGCGACAACTGGAGGTCGTCATGCCATCGCCGTCCCGTATCATCGCCGTTGCAATCGTCATCGTTTTTTGCCTGGGAGCCGCCGTTCAAGCCCAGAACGAGAAGGAAGTCACGACCTTGGACTGGCTGGAGGGCTTCACGCTGGTCGAACTGGATTCCGACGACGTTGCCTCCCTGCACGCAGCGCGCGCACTCATAGAATCATCCGGGGGCCAGATCGCGATCGTCTCTCCGCCGTCTCTCCTCTTGGGATGGGTGCCCTCCGAACGGAGGGAAGACCTCATCGGACGCGCCCACATCAAGAACATTTTCTACACCGACGTTCTTCCGGGAGAAGTGGCGATCAAGGACGAACAGACGCGGCACATGGTCACGTACTTCAACCGCGTCTCCCGCGGTGAGTATCAGGAGGATTGGGTGAAGTGGCAGATGGCCGCACCGCCGCTCGACGAGATGATCATCCGGCCGGATGCGCGGAAACACGAGCCTCTCGACGACGAAGCCTACCAGGATAACCTCCGCGACAACGGGTTCGACGTGCAGCAGCTTCGCGACCGCGGGATCCTGCTCGAGCGCTCCACCTTCGAGACCATGGGGAACAGCGACGTCATGACGGGAACGGTGGCGACGACGCTGATCTTCGTGGAGAGCGATGGGAGCGGGAGCGATCCGAATAGCTATACGTGGACGACCCAGCACGTGCAGGACTGGATCGCGGGCGTGAACACCGGCCTGGCGTGGTGGAGCGCGGCGGCCAGAAACCACGACAGCTGCTGGGTGGCGTTCTTCGTGCGCTATTACGTGCCTACCGACCCGCGCTGTCAGAACTGGCGGGAGATGGTGCTCCATCCCTCCTCCGACGTGTCCCTCATGGTTGCCGGGGTAATGAGCAATTTCGGATACATCTCCGGGAATCACTTCACCAAGGTGAATGCGTTCAACACGGCGATGCGCGCCACCTATGGCACCGACCGGGCGTACACGGGATTCATCGCCTACAACCCATCGCCCGCGGCCAATCAAATGACGGACGGCGTGGCCGCTTTCTCGTGGTGGGGAGGGCCTTATAATTTTTGCCTCTATCGCAGTTACGGGTGGGCGCCGGAGCAGGTGTTCGCGCACGAGAGCGGCCATATCTTTTGGGCGTGCGACGAATACGAGGGCGCGTGCGATTGCAATGTGATTTGTGCTAACGGTGTTTTGAACAACAACTGCGTGGAGTGCCCGACCACGGTCGACTGCATGATGAAAAACAACTCGTTCTCCCTGTGCTCATATACGGACGGCCATGTCGGCTGGGAGATCACCCCATGCGCGCCGACGCCGCTCGCGGCTCCGGTGGTGAGCGCGGTCTATCCTGATGAAGGCATACAGGGTCAGGAACTCACCGTGACCATCGTCGGCGGTAACTACTTGTTCGGCGCCTTCGCGGGGATGGGTGATGGAATCACGATCACCAGCACTGAGCTTCTCAGCGCCGATTCACTGCGACTCGGGATATCGATCGCTGACGCCGCCGCGCCGGGTGCGCGCGATGTGGTGGTCAAGAACCGCGACATGCAGGCGGGTACGCTGGTTGGAGGGTTCGATGTTCTGGCCTCGACGCGGCACTACGTGTCGGCCACGGGCGGCAACGTATCGCCATACCTCAGTCCCTCCGAAGCGGCCACCTCGATCGCGAACGCGCTCGCGGTGGCGGCCACAGGCGACTCGATCCTGGTCGAATCGGCGACCTTCAGCGTGGCGTCCTTGAACATCACCATCGGTGTGACGCTCTCCGGGGCCTGGACGGACGGCTTCACCGACCGCGACGTCGTGGGTGCGAAGACCACGCTCGATCTGGGAAGCAATGTGCTGGTCGGATCGGGTGGAGCCCAGACCGTCATCGAGGGGTTCATCCTGCAGAACGGAAACGGCACCTACGACATGACGCCCAGAACTGGCTACTACGGCGGCGCGGTCAAGATCATAAACTCGCAGGCGCGCATCTCTGACTGCGAGATACGGCAGAACGCGGCCACCAGCTCCTCATTCGGCGGGGGCGGAGGAGTGTTTGCCTCGGGAAGTACGGTGACGATCGAGAACTGCTATATCCACGACAACAGCGCGACATACGGCGGCGGAGTCTATCTGTACAACTCCGGCGGCACGCTAATCGGGAACACCATTGCTGAGAACACCGTGTCACTGAGCACGCTCCAGCCCTTTGGTGGTGGTGTCGCGATCGAATCGTGCACCGGCGTGGTGCTGGACGACAATACCATCGACGGAAATACCGGGAGCGATGAAGGCGGCGGGATCTGGATCGAGACCTCGGAGAGTGTGTACGTGACGGGGGGTGGGGTCTCGAACAACGCGGCTGTGGTCACCGGCGGGGGCGCGCTGGTTTCTCATTCTTTCGTCACTCTCCAGGGAGTGACGTTCTCGCGCAACGCCTCCGCCTCCCTCGGCGGTGGGGCCACCGTCGAGGATAGCTCCAGCGTCACCATCGCCGGGTGCCGCTTCCTGTGGAACACCGGGCGGACCGGCGCTGGATTGCGCGTGTACGAAAGCGGAGGGGAGATCCGGCACAACCTCTTCGTAGGCAACCAATCGACCTCGAGCGGCAGTGCTCTGTACGTGGGGGTGGCGACGGAAGGCTCAGTGGTCGGAAACACACTGGACCGCAATGTGGCCCCGACGAACAGGGGGAGCATGACCCTGGTCAACTCACCCGTGGACGTGTACAACAACATCGTTACCAACGCGACGGGGTACGGCATCTACTGTACGGGAACGCTTCCCGTGTTGTCGTACAACGACGTTTGGAACTCATCGGCGGGAAACTACTACGGGGGCACGGCAGGTGTAGGTTCCATCTCTGAAGACCCCGTGTACGTGGATACTGCGCTCGTTGATTATCATCTGGGTGTGCATTCGCCCGCGATCGACGCGGGCCGGCCCGGAACGGCGTACCAAGATCCGGACGGGTCGCCGGGAGACATGGGGATATACGGTTCGCATGCCTTCACGATGGATCAGCCGAGCTACGTGAAGGATCTGGATGCGGAATCGGCCGCAGGCGTCCTCACCCTTCGCTGGCAGCGCAATCCGGAAGCGGATATGGCGCGTTACGCGGTGTATTGCGACACGCTGAGCGGCTTCAAGCCGTCGGGCGCAAACTTCGTCCAATTCGTGGTCGCTCCCGACACGACCGTGACCTTATCGGCGCCTGGGGACACGTCTTATTACCGTGTGAGCGCGGTGGATAGCGACGACTACGCCGGCGGCTACTCTTTCGAGGCGACGGCTTCGCCGCCGACGGGAGTTGGAGACGAGAGGGTGGTGTTCGCGAACCTGCTCTACCAGAACATCCCCAACCCATTCAATCCGACTACGATCATACGCTTCGAAATCTCGGAGCGGTCGGATGTGTCGCTCACGGTTTACGACGTGGGCGGGCGGCTGGTCCGGCGGCTCATGGAACAGCCCCTTCCCGCGGGATTGCACACGGCCATCTGGGACGGCTCCAGCGATGACGGCACGCGCGTCTCTTCGGGCATCTACTTCTACAAGCTCGAGGCGGGAGGGTTCACGCAGACGAGGAAAATGGTCATGCTCAAATGAGCACAGTGTCGCTCAATGGCCCGCGTGGGGCGGCGCGCACGAAAAGCCCGTGCGCCCCGCCCCTTTTTTTGAATGGGAGTGGGATGGGGCCGGTTGCTGAGGGCTGCGCGGGCCGTTTCTCGGCGAGCAATAATGAGAGGGTCCATGGGCGAGCCGAG
>JBGSIK010000040.1:0-2517 GCA_041742575.1 Candidatus Krumholzibacteriia bacterium | reverse complement strand
AGCAGGTGAAGCTCCAGGAGATGATAGGAATGCGCACCATGCACTGGGCGTCGCTGTCATCCAGGGAGAACGTGATCAAGGTCTGCGAGCAGAAACTCGGCCTGGTACGCGCCGACTCCGAAGAGCTCGTCCGCGTCGCGTTCAAGCGGTACCGCGAGAACGAGGCCTACACACAGGAAGAGCCCGTGGGCGAGCGCGAGCTGCTCCGCGAGGCACACCAAGAACTGAGCGAGGTGGGGCAGAGATGACGGCGAGGGCTGATTCCCGCAGAGTTTGTCTGGTCGGGGGAGCGTTCGTGCTCATGACGATGATCCTGTGGGCCCGCCTCGTACACGTGCAGTATTTCCAGCGGGAGCGTTACCGGGCTGTAGCGCGCAACCAGATGATGGTGGCCGAAGACGTGCCGTCCATTCGCGGGTTCATTTTCGACCGGAACGGGCGGGCGCTCGCGATGGGCGTGCGGCTGCACTCGATATCACTTTCACCGGATGAAGTCACCAACCCGCGCCGAGTCGCGGCGGAATTGCAGAATGAGCTCGATATCTCCAGCGGACAAGTCAACCGGGCGCTGCGGTCCGGCAAGCGCTTCGTGTGGTTGGAACGCCAGCGTTTGCTCACGGACGAGGCCATCGAACGGCTGTCGGCTCTCAAAGGCGTTGGAATCCACATGGAACCGGGGCGCATCTATCCCTACGGCTCCGTGGCGAACGAGATCGTCGGTTTCGTGGGCGTCGACAACGAGGGTATGACGGGCATCGAAGCGGCATTCGATTTCCAGCTCAGGGGTGTGTTCGGGCGGGCGCACGTGTTGCGGAACGGCAAATACACGGAAGACAGGTATCACCGGTTCATCGAGAAGAAACCGCGAAACGGGAACCACGTCTACCTCACCGTCGATGTCGCGCTGCAAGAAATCGCTGAGACCGAACTAGCGCGCGCGGTGGCCGCCAACGACGCGACATCGGGGTCGATCATCGTGATGGAACCGCATACGGGCGAGATCCTCGCGCTAGCCGAGTATCCCTCGCCCGAGTCCCGCAGCCGCTCGCAGCGAGCGGATTCGCTGTGGACGCTGCGCACCATGTCCCACGTCTACGAACCGGGATCGACGTTCAAGCTGGTCACCGCAGCGGCCTTGATCGATTCGCGCAAGGTCACCGCCGAATCGACGTTCGACGCGGAGGAAGGAAGGGCGAACGTGGGCGTGACCGTCATCGCCGATCCGCACCCCTACGGTGAGATCACATTCGCGGAAGCCTTCGCGCTCTCCAGCAACATCGTGATGTACAAGGCGTCCAAGGTCCTCGACGACGACGAGTTCTACCGCTACATCAGACTGTTCGGATTCGGAGAGAAGACCGGCATGCCGTTGCGCGGTGAATCGGCCGGCAACGTGAGGCCGGTCGACGACTGGTCGCTTCGCACCAAAGGGACGATGGCGTTCGGCCAGGAAGTCGCTGTCACCGCGCTACAGATGATCACCGCGTTCGCGGTCATTCTGAACGACGGCGTGCTCATCGCCCCGCGTCTTGTTCGGGGGGTGGTGGACGGCGAGACCGGCAAAGCCGAGGAGACCAGCCCGATCGAAGTCCGGCGGGTAGTGTCGCGGTCGACGGCGAAAACGCTGCGGCAGTTCTGCACACGGGCGGTGGTGGAGGGAACGGGAGTGTTGGCACAAGTCGATTTCATGACCGTGGCGGGCAAGACGGGAACGGCGCAGAAAGCTTCGCCGCGAGGCGGTTATCTCCCCGGTAAGTACGTGGCGAGCTTCATCGGATACGCGCCCGAGGAGGACCCGCGCATCCTGTGTCTCATCCTCCTCGACGAGCCTCGTTACGACGCACGCTTCGGCGGGCAGTCGTGCGCGCCGGTGTTCGCGAGCATGTGCCGGGAAATGGCGGAAGCGACGGACCTCTTCTCGGGACTGCTCGTGGGCCAGAAACTGGAGACGCCGAGGTCGAAGCGGGTGGACTCGCGTGCGCCCAATTTCCTGCGCATGGAACGGTCCGCCGCGCTCGAGCGCGGACGAGATCTGGGGTTCAACGTTCTCTGTACGGGCGAGTTCGGCCGGGTGGTCTCGCAACAACCGGGCCCCGGCATGCCGATGGACGAGGACGACGTGATCCGGCTCGCGGTGGCGGACGGGGATGGATGGCGCGGGAACGCGATCCCGGACTTTCGCGGCCTCGCGGTGCGAGAGGCGGAAGCGAAGGCGGAGCAGCTTGGCTTCCGGTGCGTCCTGGTCGGGAACGGCGTGGTGAAGACCCAAAACCCGGAGCCGGGCGAGCAAGTTCGCCGCCGGATGTTGAGATTGTACTGTGGCGCGGTAGGCGGGCAGGCCCGCGGAGGATCCCGGTAAGCCATGATGGGTCGTGTCGCCATAAACTCGATGTTTCGCGCGGGTCCTGTCGCCGATTACCCGACGCGGGGTTGGGCTGTAGCGCTTCGGGCGCTTCGCAGCCCCCGCCGTGCTCGACACTGCGCGCGGCGGGGGGCCCCCATCGGCGCCACCCGCGC
>JBGSIK010000039.1:0-3697 GCA_041742575.1 Candidatus Krumholzibacteriia bacterium | reverse complement strand
GGGAAGACGCGCATGGTCCACATCACCGATTACGAGCGTTTTCACGAAAGGGGCTACTACACGCCGGGCGATCGCGGGGCGCCGGTCTATGACACGCCGTTCGGCCGGATAGGGGTCGCGATCTGTTACGACCGGCACTATCCCGAGTACATGCGCGCGCTCGCTTTGGGTGGGGCCGAAGTGGTGTTCATTCCACAGGCGGGTGCAGTGGGCGAGTGGCCGGAAGGGTTGTTCGAGGCGGAAATGCGGGTGGCCGCGTTTCAGAACGGCTACTTCACGGCGCTCTGCAACCGAGTGGGGCCGGAGACGAAGCTCACGTTCGCGGGAGAGTCGTTCGTCTGTGATCCCGCCGGCCGCGTCCTCGCTCGGGCCGGCTCCGGGACGGAGGAGATTCTTACGTGCGAGATCGACCTGGCCGGGATCGTACGGTCTCACGCGCGCCGGATGTTCCTTCGGGATCGGCGCCCGGAGCTGTACGCGGACTGGCTCGCCCGCGGCCTTTCCCAGCCGTGACGCGCGGGCATCAATTGTACTAGTCGGCCGCCAGCGCGTGCGCGACCACGCCGAAAAGGCGTCTTTCTGCTTGTGAAGACCTGTCCGATCGGCGAAAGTCGTGCTCACGAAAAAACATGCGTCGGCGAAATCACATTCTCATTGATTGGCTCGTTCCCATCGCCCTGCTCATCGGGCTCACCATCCCGTTCTGGGTGACGGGGCTCGATATGGTCATCGAACGCCGCTTCTACGTGGCGGGAGAAGGATGGCCGCGCGGGAGCGAGCCGCCCTGGAGTTGGCTCTACGACTACGGCCCTGTTCCCGCGTGGATCCTCTCGCTGTCAGCCCTTTTCGTACTAGTCGCCTCGCGCTGGAATCGCGCCTTCACCCCGCACCGGCGGAAGGCGCTCTTCCTCGTGCTCGTCATGGCCGTCGGGCCGGGACTCGTGGTGAACGAGGTTTTCAAGCAGCACTGGGGCCGGCCGCGGCCCGAGGATGTGGTCGAGTTCTCCGGCGACCGCGCGTACGTTCGTGTCTGGCAGAAGAGCGCGCCGCAGAACGGCAACTCCTTCTCGAGCGGGCACGCGTCAACCGGCTTTTATCTCCTCGCGCCGTACTTCTACCTCCGAATGAGCCGGCGCGGGAGGGCACGGAAATGGGCGGCTGCTTCCCTTGCAATCGGCCTTGTTTATGGGGGCGTCGTGGGGCTCGCGCGCATGGTCCAGGGGGCGCACTTCGCAAGCGACGTTCTCTGGTCGGGCGGATTTGTGTATCTCACGGGGCTCGCGTTTTTCTACATCCTCCGCCTCGATCACTACGCGACCGCTGGTGTCGAGGCGTCGCGCCCCGCTACTGAGAACGTGGAAATGATCGACGCGCTCAACCAGACATTCGGCGTCGACGGACACGTGACCTTCGAGGCTGGAGAAGGCGGGCTGCCGCGAGCGAACATTGCGAACGCTCTGGCGTCGGCCGAGATTTACCTGCACGGCGCGCACGTGACCGCGTTCCAACCGCGCGGCGTTGCGCCCGTTTTGTGGATGAGCGCCCTCGCCGAGTTCCGGCCGGAAAAGGCGATACGCGGCGGAATCCCGATCGTCTGGCCGTGGTTCGGTCCACACCCGACCGATGCCGCCAAGCCGCAACACGGATTCGCACGCGTGTCGGAGTGGAGGGTGATCGGAACTCGTCCTCTGCCTGATGGCGGTACCGAGATGCGCCTTGCGCTCCGTAGCGACGCTGCAACGTTGTCCTTGTGGCCGCATGCATTCGAGCTCGAACTCAAAATCGCGGTGGGCGAGCGATTGCACATCGAGCTCACGACCCGGAACACTGGCGCCGAATCCGTCGAAGTCGGCGGCGCGCTGCACTCCTATTTCCATGTGGGCGACATAGAGCCAGTCACGATCGACGGGCTCGACGGCCGCGAATACGTCGACCAGCTGGACGGCCGGCGCATCAAACGCCAGAACGGGCCTATCGTGATCTCCGAGGAGGTCGACCGCATCTATCTGGAGACGGCCGACGAGTGCGTCATCGACGATCCGCTCCTCCGGCGCCGCATCCGTGTCGCCAAGCAAGGAAGCCGCATTACCGTGGTGTGGAACCCTTGGGTTCACAAGGCGCGGCGTATGACTGATTTCCCCGATGAGGGCTATCGAACCATGGTGTGCATCGAAGCGGCGAACGCAGAGCGAGACGTTCACCGTCTAGACCCTGGCGCAGAGCACACCCTGACTCAAACCATCTCCGTGGAAACGCGCTGAGACTGGACCGCCAGCTGTACCTGCATGCCATGTCACCCGCAACCGCAGTGCATCTATACATGGTATCACGCGATCCGCTTTAGATGACATCGTCACGGAGGCGGGTTGAGTTTTTCGCCGGGCTAGACGTGAGATCGTCTCCGTCGAGATGGACTTCGCCCGCGAGTGCGTTGGCACGTGTCGGCGCAGTGGGGGTGTACCGAATGGAAGAAATGACACGGGCGAGATCAAAACCGTCCCCGATGAGTTCCCCTGGAAACCGATCCACCCGCGGGACAGTTATACGGTGCCGCCGAACGAAGAAGCGGAATCAACAAAGGCCTACTGGTACAGGGCCTTAATCGCTCCCCAGGTGCTGGTTTTCGTCGGCACCAGGCACCATCCGCCACACGGGTATGCTAGAAGGTCCAAAACGTATGTGGGGACGCGCCATACCCCATCGGACCCCTCAAACTCCACCGAGCCCGTCGTCGAGTTCGGATGTGGACGCGCCCTGAGACCCGTGCATCCAGGGGGATAAGCTGAGGCGGTGTATTCGATTATGGCCAGCAATCGATTTCCTCCCCCGTACGCGCAGTCGATTTCTATCCCGTCCTGCGTGTTTCCGGTGTAGCCTCGGATCAAGTTGTCGTCCACGGGAATCGTCTCGCCCACATACGTCCATAGGAGTTCCGCATCTGCGACCACGCGGAAACGGATCTTCCTCGTCGAGAATACCGTGCCCTCCCTCACCCTGTGGAACACGTACACCGTTACCGGCCCGGTTGTCGAGAGGATCGTGCAATTGCAGAATTGATAAGGATCCGATGGCGGCCCCTCACAATAGTCGCTCGTCTCCAAAGTGAACAGGGAAAACCCCTCCTGCGCGACCGCCAATTGGACGGTAAGCACGAGAAAGACTGCACATAATACCATCGTTTTCATTGATCCCTCCTCCGATGCCCGACCCAACGGATCCCCCTTCGGCGAATCTTACGCCGTTAGTCGCCTCGACCCACGGCAGTGCCGTGCGGCGAGCATCCAGCTATGAGTTTAAACCACACGCACTTGATCGTCAACTGCTCTATCTCGACTGCCGGGGCGGCGGCTTTGGTATGCCGGAGAAGCAGGGTGCGGGAGTAAGCCCAAGCGCTTGATACCCAATCGCTTGCCCCACAGGCCGCTCCGGTGTTGTTTTTACTTGACGCCGAACATCGACCGGATTCTACTCGTCACAAGTCATCACGAGCCGCAGTCCGTCTGCAGATTGTGTTGTCCTACGCCGCGGCAGGCGCGGAAACATTCTCGTCCTGCTTTGTTACCTTCCCCCCGCGTCCTGCAGGTTACGGGCGTCGCCCGACGCCGGAAGGAGCGAGAGCATGCGCCACCGCAAGGTATTTTTCTTTGTTTCCGTGTTTCTCTTTATCGTTGCCCAGTTCGTTGGATCGCCCCAACGC
>JBGSIK010000038.1:0-5576 GCA_041742575.1 Candidatus Krumholzibacteriia bacterium | reverse complement strand
GGGCGCGCCGGGCCCAAGGCGCACGGACAGAATCACACCATGGGCGAGCACCTGGTCGCGCGTACGATCGATGTCATTCGTTTTGGTCATGAACCGGACCCCCATTGAGTGGGCCGATTGTACTCGATCGACCGCAGGTTGCCAACTGGTTTACGGCGCGGCGAAGGGAAAGGGCGGCGCCCGTCATAAGAACAGTGCCGCCACCGCGCCGGTCATGCACGTGGCGATCGTGCCCGCGATGATGGACCGGAATCCCAGCGCCACGATTTCCTCGCGCCGTTCCGGCACCATCGTGCCCATGCCGCCGATCATGATCCCCAGGCTGCCGGGATTCGCGAATCCGCACATCGCGTAGATCAAGATGATGCGGCTGCGCGGGTTCAGGGCGCCCTCGCTGAGATTGGAGAGATCGACGTACGCCACGAGCTCGTTCAAAATCGTCTTCGTGCCCATGAGCGATCCCGCCGTCGTCGCCTCGCTCCACGGGATCCCCGTGAGCCACATCACCGGCGCCATGATGTAGCCCATGAGGCGCTGCAGCGTGATGGGCCGGCCACCGGCATCAGGCAGCACGGTGAGGATCAGATTGATGAGATACACGAACGCCACCAGAACGATGATCATGGCCACGATGCTCAGAAGAAGCTCGACCCCCCGCATGGTCCCCTTGGTGATCGCGTCCATCGGCGAGCGATACTCGTCCGGCGCCGCGATCTTCCCCGACGTGAGGTCCCCCGTTTCGGGCACCATGAGCTTCGCCACCGTCACCGCGGCGGGGGCGCTGATGAGAGACGCGATGAGGATGTGCCCCAGCGCGCCCGGGATCACGTCTCGCAAAATGCTCGCGTAGAGCACCATGACCGTGCCGGCGATGGTGGCCATTCCGCACGTCATTACCGAGAACAGCTCGCTCCGCGTCATGTTGCGGAGATACGGGCGGATGAGAAGCGGCGACTCGACCATGCCGAGAAAGATGTTCGATGCCACACCCACTCCCTCGGCGCCCCCGATGCGCAGCGTCTTCTGCAGCGCCCACGAAAAGCCGCGCACGACGAGCGGAAGAACCTTCCAATAGAAGAGCAGCGCGGAAAGGGCACTGATGAAAAGGACGAGGGGCAGCGACTGGAAGGCGAAGATCACGTTCGCGGCGGCGTTGGTGACTTCGTACGGCTCCTGCCCGCCGCCGACGTAGCCGAACACGAAGGAGGTCCCCGCCCGCGTCGATTGCTCGAGCGCGACCACGAGCCGGTTGAGCTGGAGAAACGCTTCCCGGACGAACGGCACCTTGAGCAGAATGAGGCCGGTCACCACCTGCAACAGCAGTCCGACGACCGCCATGCGCATGGACACACGGTGGCGGTTCTCGCTCAAGAGCCAGGCGAGACCCAGGAAGGCGGCCAATCCGAGGATGCTCTGAAGGACTAGCATCGGAAACGAACGTTACCACTACCCGCGCGGGGCCGTCAAGCCGGCGAGTAATGAGGGACGCCCATCATCCTTTGCTCATCGGCTACTGCCGCCGGCAAATTTGCCATGCAATTCTTCGGCTTTTTTCATCAGGCGAGGTTTGATCTCGTCGTAATCTATCAGTGGGTAGTCATCCCCTGCTGGCGGGGGTATCGACAGCATGTAACCCGCTAAATCAATAGCGGGCGCTATCAAAACGATGTCCTCCTTGTAGATCACGACGATAAACATTCCCAACCTTTTGGACGACACCATAGAGACACGGTAATCGCTCTGCCCCCGATACTTCTTCTGGACCCGCAGAATCCGGTTTTCGATATAACTGTTGAAAAACCCGACACCCGTGAATCTCCAAACCCCGTCCAATTTGCCCGCCATTATGGTGCCGACGAACGTTGACTCTTCGTAAACGGGAAACCCATAGCCATCCAAGTATTTCGGGCTATTCAGCTCTCCGCCGCCAGCCAAATCTTTCAGCGCCGAGTCGACGATAGCGTATATCTCATATGGCGTTCCCAGTCGGAGGTCTGATGGATTGTTGACAGGCGCCTTCTCCCACCGTCTCCAAAACCACGTCGAATCCGACTGGGCTTTCGATACCTCGTGATCGAGAAACCCTTGGGCTGCAGCCGTGGCCTCGGCTGGAACGCTCGAAGCACGCAGCGGGGAAGATAAAAACAAGCCCAAACCCAATATCACGACGCTCACTGCGACAATCTCAGATCCTGTTGTTTTCACGCTTGCACCGTCACGATTCCGAATTTCGTAACACCAATGAACACCGACGACACCTCGGCCAGACGGTATGGAATTCGTTCTCTCGAATCGTGGATGGGAATGCCATGGGCACTTTGTTCTCCTGCTTCGCCTCATCCGCCCACTTTTCGAGGACCACCTATCGCACCATCATTCGGATCATGCGGCCCATCCTCGAAGTACTCCCCCGGCGCCGCCGCTGTGTACCCGCGTATGCGGGCCATCATGTCGCGGTAGTGGGTCCCTTTCCAGTAGACCTTGCCGCAGCCGGTGCACCGGTAGAATTCGTCGTAGAGCTCCTTCACCTTTTCCGGCAACTGCTGTTCGACCTCTGCGCGCGCCACCGGAGCAATGAACGCGTTGCACACGATGCAGCGCTCGAACGGCCGCACTTGCCCGTACAAATCGAAACGGTCCAGCACCTCACGCACCTGCTCCTGCGGCGACTGCGACCGGATCCAGTAGCCGTGGGTGACCGCGTTGGCCTTGAGCAACCCGACGTCCCGTGTGAGGATCACACGCGTCTCGGCGCCGGAGATGCGGATGATCTCCGCATCGTCGAAGTCGCGGCGGTAGTGCGTGTCGAAACCGAGCATGCGAAGCCGCCGCGCGAGGCTCCCGAGGTGCACGTCGAGAACGAACCGCGTGTCCCGTAGCGGCCCCGGCCGGAGGCGCACGACGGGGGAGATATCGAGGCTTTCGAAAACGGGATACACGGACACGCGGTCGTCCGCCTGCAGGTGGTAGTCGAATCCGACCGAGTTGCCGTTCACGAGCACCAGATCGACTTCGGGGTGGGGGGCGCCGATCGCCTCGATGGCGTCCTTAACCGAAGGCGTCCCGAGGAAAACGTAGGGAAAGGTGGTGTGGCGTCTCTCCGGCGCGAGGAAGTCATTGAGCTCGGAATAGAACCGAAATTGCGCCGTCTTTCTGTTCACTGCATTCCCCACGCCGGTCACAGGGGCGGGAGCGTGCCCGATGCGTGCCCCCGCGTCGGCGCCGGCATCGTTCCGGCCGAGGCGTTCAATAGAACACGGTGAGCCAGACCGTCGCTTGTTCCGGGTCGGTCCACAGCACTCGGTGCTTCAAATGGGCAGGGATCACGACGTGGTCTCCGGGCCCGAGCACGATCTCCTCCGGGGCGCCTTCGAACAGGAGCCCGGCCGACCCCGAAAGCAGGGCCACCCATTCGTTCCGGTCCTGGTCGTACCAGAAATCCTCGGGAGAGGCGTGGCCGCGCGAAACGATGCGTTCGACGCGAACGGTCTCCGTTTCGACCAGCACGTCGACCGCTTCCCTCTCCGCCGCCGCTACCGGCATGTCATCGAACAGATTCCCGATCTCCACCGCGTGTTCCTTTGTCTTGTGGCCCGGCACCCCGGCGCGCGTGCTTACTCCGAGGCGAGCACCTTCGAGAAAAACGGGACCATGTGTTTTTCGATGCGTTCGCGGAGGCGATCCCTGTGACCGCCGTTGAACGTGATGAGCTCGTTGGTCACTCCCGCGTCATCGAGCCCTTTCTTGAAGTATTTGCAGCCGTCCGGGATCCAGCGGAAGCGATCGGCGAGGCCTACGTCGATCGCGATCGCGTCGAGCTTGAGCAGATTGTCGCGGTATTCCTTGATTTTGATTTCCGACGATCCATAGCCGGCATCGTAGTTCGAGAACGCCGTCATATTCACGGATATTCCTCCCCCAGCCCCGGTCGCGTAGGGGTAGAGGAGATACGGAGCGTTCGATCGCCGCTCGGGTGAGAACGCCGCCCCATACGCGAACGCAAACGCCCATTCCTCGGCCTGGATCGATCCCGACGCGTACAGGCCTCGTATGAACTCCACGAACTCCTGATGCGCTTGCTCGCGCGGCATCGCCGCCAGGGTTTTAATCTTATCCACTGTCGGGTTCACCATCGCGCTTGGCGCGAACATCCCCTGAGCGCGCAGACCGGTGCGATCGAAGAGGCCCGGGCTCATGGCGTACACCGCGCAGAACACGTCGGGGTGCCGCATTGCGATGTTGAGCGCGCCGGTCCCTCCCATCGAGTGGCCCGTGATTCCCCGCGCGTCCGCCCGCGCGATCGTTTTGTAGTTCTCGTCCACGTAGCGCACGACATCCTGGACGATGAAATCCTCCCAGTTGCCGGTGATGGGGGAATTAGCGTAGAAGCTTCCGCCCAGGAAATTGCGGCCGTTCGCGACCACGACGATCATCTCCGTCACCGCGCGCTTGTTGATAAGCGAGTCCATCGACGCTTGCAGGTTATAGCCCTGGTACTTGCCGTCGATGAACGCCTTGACGTCCGTCCTGAAGTCGGGCAGCAGGTAGATCACCGGGTATCGCTTGTCCGTCGAGGCGTGCGACGGGGGGAGATAGACCACGATCGGCTGTTCCGTCGGCTCCTGGAACACATTCTCCCCCAGCGAAGGCGCGGGAATCGTCTTCTCGATCAATTGCCCCTTTTTGCTGCTGCACGCCGCAAGCAGTGCTCCCGCGAGCAACGCCGTCGTCAGCACCCGTGTGATTCTACCCAGCATGTCGCACTCCTTCTTGATTGCGTTGTGGTCGATTTCTATTTCTTCGCGTCCGCCACGGAGGCTTTACGTCCCCTTCGCGTTCCGGAAATGGTACGCCGCGGACTTCGCGGCGCCGGCGGTGAAGAACGGACATCCCTCGCCGGCGGCTTTGCCGGCCCCGCCCATTTCACCCGCACGGTCCCCTTCGCCCGGCGCGAAGTACTTCGTGAAGTTCTTTCCCCACCGGCGGTGCCGGATCCGCATCGGATCGCTCATCCAGGTGCGATCGCCCGGATCGCCGCGGGCAAGCTCCGCGCGCCGCCCCACATCCCACGGAAACACGACGATCTCTCCTCGATCCGACGCCGGCGGCCGCTTCACGCGGACCGACGGCTGCCCCGCGGGCACGTTCTTCCATCCGCCCGAATCGCGATCGTACTCGATGAGCGCGGGGTTTTCGAAATCGAGAGGATCCGCGTCGCCGAGGACGTCTTCCAGGTACGCGCGCGAGATCATCGCCACCGGCATGCGGATCAGCTGCTCGCGTCCGCCGACGGGGCTCAATGTTTCGCCGTCCAGCAGATACTCGTCCTCTCCGAGATCGAATTTCACCACCGTCATGATCTCGATGCCGAGCTCAAGCAGATTGAAACACACGAGAACATCGTCGAGTTCCGCGACTGTGCCGTCGCCGCTCACGATCCGAAGCCGGGTGCACGTGGGGACGGCGGTGGTGTCGATCGCGCGATCGTCCGAACACGGGCCGTCGGGAAACGGCACGAGGTCGAGGTTGTCCTCACGCGAGCGAATCTCGAGGTGCCGGTTCACACGCGCGAGCGC
>JBGSIK010000037.1:0-25017 GCA_041742575.1 Candidatus Krumholzibacteriia bacterium | reverse complement strand
ATGCGCCGCGAGCTGGCGCTCGAGCCGCGGCACGACGCCAGTGGGCGATGACCAGGCGGGCGGCAGGAGGAGCTTGACCAACACGAGCAACCACAGGGCGTACCGCACTTGCGGCCAGGCCCAACGGCGGATCGAGAGGTCGATGACGCCCACCACAAGTACGAGGAGACTGGATTGCCAAAGCATCGGCCCCATCCAGGCCCACCAGTGGCCGGACAACTGGCTGAGGAGCTCCATCACTTTCGCCCCCGTTTGCGCGCGTCCTCGTCGGCCAGGATGCGCGCGAGCTGCTGGCGCTGCTTGGGCGTCAGCGATTTCTCCTTCGCCAGGAAGGAGAGCAGCGGCTCGACGGCGCCGTCGAACGCCTGATTGAGGAACGTGCGCAGGGACGACCGCCGTGCCTCGTCCCGCGTGATGATCGGCTCGTACACACTCGCGTTTCCACGCTTGCTCTCGCTCACCGCCCCCTTGGCGACGAGCCGGGAAAGCAGCGTCTTGATCGTGGTGTGGGCCCAGCGCACTTCTTCGGGAAGCCCATCGTTGAGATCGCGCGCCGTGGCGGGATGCCTCTGCCACAACGCGTTCATGATCTGCCACTCCGATTCGGTCAGTCGCATAGCGTCCTCATTTCTACGGATGTAGAAGATTCTGCGACATCTGTAGAACTATGTCAAGAGGTTTCCCGCGGCATCTCTCCGCGGCCGCCAGCGGATGGCGTGATTTCCGCGAGAGCAGAGAACAGATGCCCCTGTTTATGCGATCGGGAGCTTCCTATCGGCCGGCAATCGGTCGATGGTGCACTCGAGGGTTCCTGAAGCGCGATCATCGCCCCTAGTGCCCTGGGCCCTGAACATCCCTGGGCTCCGCCCCGCCCAGGCCCAGCCGGTCGAGCACGAACGCGTATTTAAAAGCCATCTCGCGCAAGAAGTCATGGAGACCGGGCGCGCGGCTGTGACCCGACATCTTGGTTTTCAGGAGCAGCACATGATCGTCGGTCTTCGTCGCACGCAGCTTGGCGACGTACTTGGCAGGCTCCCAGTAGGGCACACGTGGATCGTGAAGCCCCGCGGTGACGAGCATGTCGGGATAGTTCTGGGATTTGATGTTCGTATATGCGTCCCACGAGCGAAAATACTCGAACTGTTCGGGGTCCCGCGGGTCGCCCCACTCCTGGTAATGCGACGTCACGCCGGGCAACGCGGGGTCGAGCATGTGGTGCAGCTCATCCATCGCCGGAACTTCCGCCACAATCACGCGGAATAGATCGGGGCGCCAATTGGCCGCCACCCCAACCAGCATCCCCCCGGCGCTTCCGCCCCTGGCGACCAGACGGTCGGCGCTCGTGTATCGCTCTCGGATCAGGTATTCGGCGCAATGAATGAAATCCGAAAAGGTGTTGCGTTTCATCAGCAGCTTGCCCTCGTCGTGCCAGACTTCGCCGAGCTCGCCGCCGCCGCGCACGTGTGCTATGGCGAAGACGAAGCCGCGATCCAGGAGCGTGAGACGCGTTGTCGTGAAGTCGGCGTCGGTCACAGCGCCATAGGCCCCGTAGGCCTCGAGCCACAGCGGGTTGGACCCGTCCTTACGGAAGAGATCTCCGCGGTAGACGAGGGAAACCGGTACGCGAGCGCCGTCGCACGCCGTCACATGCAATCTCTTGCTGATGTAGCGGGCAGGATCGTATCCCCCAAGGACCTCGGTGCGTTTGACGAGCTTCAGGGCACCGGTTCGCAGGTCACAGTCGTAGATCGACCACGGTGTGACCAGCGACTCGTACGTGATACGATATTCGTGACCGCTGTAGTCGGGATTATCGCCGGCAACAAAGCGATATGCCGGCTCGGGGAAATCGACGTATCGGCTCTCGTTATTGCCCATTTTGAGGATCCGGACGTTTTCCAGGCCGTCTTGTCGCTCGTGGACCACCGCGTAGTCCCGGAACTCGTCGAACCCGGTTATCTCGACCGCGGCACGATGCGGAATGAACTCGCGCCAGCGCTCCGGTTCGGTCTGGTTCTCGGGAGTCCAGAGCACCTTGCCGTTCGTTGCCCCGTCGGCGTTCGTGAGAATGAAATAGCGGTCTTGCCAATGCGCGAGCGAGTAGCCCACGCCCTTCGTGCGAGGCGCAAAAAGCCGGAAGTCACCGTGCGGGTCGTCGGCGGAGAGAACGCGCGCCTCGCTTGTGACGCCGTCGTACGAGTACAAGAAGACACGGCGTTGATCGCGGGAGCGTACGAGATAGAGCCCGAAAGCGAGATCGTCTTCCTGATACAAGAGCGCGTCGTCGGTTTGGACTGTACCCAGAACGTGGCGGAAGACCTGAGCGACGCTCTCCTTGCCCGGATCGGCCGGGCGTACGTAAAACACCGTTCTGTTATCGTTGGCCCAGGTCACGCTGCGCGCCGGGGTGAGCCGGTCGGACAGCGGCTTGCCGGTCGTGAGGTCCTTGAAGTGGATGGTGTATTGCTCCGCGCCCGACGTATCGATCGCGAAGGCCAGCAAGCGGTGGTTGGGACTGCGCGCGACGTTAGCCACCCTGCAGAAATCGTGACCCTCGGCCAGCTCATTGATGTCGAGAATGATCTGCTCGGAGGCCTCCAGGCTCCCCTTTTTCCGGCAGTGGATCGGGTAGCTGCGCCCCTGTTCGGTGCGCACATAGTAAAAGTAATCACCATCCCGGACGGGCGCCGCGAGGTCCGTCTCTTTGACGCGTGAGAGCATTTCCTCGAAGAGCCGCTCCTGAAGCGGCACGGAGGCGCGCATGATGGCGTCGGTGTATGCATTCTCGGCCTCGATGTAGGCGATCGTCTCGGCGTTGCTTCGCGGGACGTCCTTCATCCAAGCGTAGGGGTCGGTCCAGCGCGCACCGTGCATGTCGATGCTGAAGGGTTCTATCTTCGCCGCCGGCGGCTGAGGGCGAATCGCCGTCTGCGCCGTGTGCGGCTCCTGGGCGAGCCCCGTGCGCCAAGCGGCGATGAGAATTGGAATCGCCAAGATGAGGAAAAATCGTCGCATCAAGTGCAGGATATTGGAATACATGTCTTCCCGTCCACCAGGAGTAAGCTGTTTCCCGAGCCGCTATGACGCCATGGTTTCGAGTGTGGCGTTCGTCCAACTCGAGAGAGACGTTGCCGCAACTAGGGCTGCGCCTCGAGTTTCTCGATCCAGTCTCGAGCCGGACGCATGTTCGGAATGATTTCGAGACACTTGCGATAGTATGAGATCGCCGTCTCGCGGTTGCCTCGCTCGCGGTGCAGATTCGCCAGCCGCCAGTAGCCGTTCGCCGATCTGGGGTAAACCACGATCAAGCACTCGAGGATCTCCATCGCCGAATCGTTGGCACCCTTGCTGCTGAGCTCGTCCGCCTTCACTACAAGCGTCATTTCCGGCACGTCGACCTCGAACCCATACCGTTCCGAAAGGCCTTCGTAATGCGTCGTGATGTCCGTGAGGCTGCGCACCTCGCGACTGTCGGGGAATCTATAGTCGCGAAACAGCTCGGACAATCCCTCCTTCAACCGCAGGGGCGGGATGAAATCCCTGCTGTTATCGACGTAGTTGGTGACGAGCGTGAGGTTGCGCGGATTGCTATCACGGATCATCTGTTCGAGGCGGCGTACGTACTCGATCTCGCCGGTCTTGTCGATGTTGCCCTCCCGGTCGGAGCACGTAATCTGGAGAAACGTGAGCGACGATAGTCCTTCCTTCCCGAGTGCTTCCATCATCGGCATCAGAGCGTCATGAACCGGCGGGGAACGGAATGGGTTCTCAATGATGAATGCGTCAAAAAGACCCGGTCGCTTTGCGAGGGTGTAGAGGCCGAATGCCGCGCCGGCCTGAGGGCCCATGAGAACGCGGAAATCTTTGGTCCGGTATTCAGCGTCGACGAAGGGGATTAGCTCTTCGACGACGAAGCGGGAGAAGGGTTCGATGCCGCTCGGCCTGCCTTGTTGTTCGACGGGCAATAGGTCGCGATAGCGCTCTACGTTGGCCACACCCACGACGATCATCCACGGAATGCTCCCCTCCTCGGAGAGTCGCTCCACGACGTGCACCGCCTCTGCGAAGTAACCGCGTATCTGGTTGCCGTAGAGGACGAAGAGAACGGGATAGGACAATGAACTCTCGTCGTAGTCCGGAGGCAGGCTGACGAGCAGGAAGCGATCCTCGTCCAGTATGCGCGAGTGCAGCTGTCGGTAGGTGCCTATGGCCACCGGGTCGCCGTCGCGCGCGTCGTTTTGGCCGGCCGGGGATGCAAGGAGCACGCCGGAGACCAACGTCGCCAGTAACACGGCGAAACCCGCAACGAGAATAAACGCGCGTTTCATTTGAAACTCCGTAATATCGCTGCGTACGATCTCGCAATCTTTTACAGCGCCCTCAGCACCAGCCCCACGATGGCTGTCACAAGGGCCACCAGCATCGCATTCACGTAAGAATAGAATAGCGGCCCGGTCCGGCCGGTCTCCCGACGCGTGAGGTCTCGATACTCGTCGAGATATCTCGCGACGAGAAGCACGCGGAACCAAAACCAATTGATCTTGACTCCGCGTTTCTGCAGCGCCGCTGCGATCATGAGGGCCGATACCACGCCCCACAGCACGCTCAAGATGGCGATAACCATAAAAACATCGCTCACAAGCATCCTCCACGAATCATCTGCCAGTTTCAGTCAGAACCCCACGATATGGAGGTCAAAGCGAGAACCGCGAATACGAGTACGAAGGCCAACACGCCAGAGGCCATCCCGAGATATTCTCTGCTGCCCAACGGTTCGACGGAACGAAGGGACTGAATATCTTTGAACGGCAGGACGATCGGAAGCTCGGACGGTTCGACTTTGGTACGCGCACCCGTTAGATATCCGTCGGATCCGAGATTCTCAATCCATAGCACATCTTCGAGAATCAGCGTGGAGTCGGCGACGGTGAACTGCCGCACTCGATAGGTTCGATCCCCAGAAGTGACCTCCCACTCCTTCGATGATTTGGAGTCGAGGTTGGAATAATCGGAGGTCGGGCCCCTCTGATGCTCCGCGCAGCCGAGAACCGCAAGCAACACGCATGCGAGAAACTCAAGTCCAGTGAACACGGAACGGTGACAATGCATACCTCACGACTCCTTTCAGACAAGCGAGAGTCCCTGGCGGATCCGTCAGCGAACCAAAACGGTTTTCACCGGCGCGGATTTCGCCCCAGTGCTGCGGAGACGTATGAAGTGCACTCCCGAAGACACGCCGACTCCCCGCCCGTCCCGTCCTTCCCACCGCGCGCGATGCAGACCGGTTCCCAAAACCCCGAGAGACAGCGTCCTTCCTTTGGTGAACGACCGCACATCAGGGGCGGGCGAAATAATTGTACCACGGATCAGGGCGCTGCGGGTGGCGCGGAGGCTCTTTACGCCTCGCGCAGTGTGCGGACGGCGCCGACAAGCCCCATGACCCAGCCCACCGCGTAAGGCACAAGCAGAAGCACCCACCATAACGAACGGCCGGTGGAGCCGCCGATACCTCCAATCGCGCTCAACCCCCACATCACCCCCACACCGACGGCTACGAAGACGAAAGCCCAGGCAAGGAATCCTCGATGTCGGGTCTTGCCGAGCAGGGCGCCAAGGGCGACCATGCCGCTTCCGGGCAGGATTACGAGAGACCCTTCAAGCGGGTCGGCGGCTCCCAACAGCATGGCCACAAGTCCGGCAATCAAGAGAATACGCCACCATCTTCCGGGCTTATTCACTCTCTGGGAATTCATTCGGGAACCTTGGCCCGGAACATCGAATAGGTGAAAAAGGCATAATAATCAGGGAGATTTAGAACGAACTCCGGCGACAAGTCAAGTCCGGTGACATGCCCGGCGGGCCCAATCGCCTCCGCCAGTAACAAAGCTTGCAGACCAACTCCGCAACCTGCGTCAAGTCCCCGGCTTCCTTTGCGGAACTGTAACGCCCGAATCACTGATCGGAGAAGCGGTTCCCGCAACGGATTGCATTCAACCAACCTTTGAATGTACGTATCTGTGTCATTCATTCTCCAACTCCTCCGCGGTGAAGGCTGCCTGAAGCGGGGAACTCGGGAACCCCTTCATCCGTTGGAATGCCGGGA
This sequence comes from Candidatus Krumholzibacteriia bacterium, assembly GCA_041742575.1. Lineage (GTDB taxonomy): Bacteria > Krumholzibacteriota > Krumholzibacteriia > WVZY01 > JAKEHA01 > JBGSIK01. The sequence goes on along the minus strand of JBGSIK010000037.1, from coordinate 18,914 downwards.
ACCCGGCCACGGCGACGACGATCGACAAGACAACCGTCACCCGGATACAAGGCCGGTCGTAGAGATCTCTCATACCTCGTCCGTGCCTTTTCTTCTCCTGTATCGAGCAAGCGCGTCGTCCAAGGCGCTCTTGAATCCCGCTAGATCATCCGGAGTAAAAAGTACTCTCCGGACGCAGCCTTCACGTTTGTCGAGAACGACGTGTTCCAGGAAGTTCGCCCAATCGAGCTTCAGGGCAGGACGAAAGTTCTTCAAGTGAAGGTCACCCCTGCGGAGCCCTTTCACTTCCGACTCGGAAATCTCGACGCTCTCGATGTGATCGAAGGGGACCGCCATCTTGCCGAAAAGGGTGTCAAATTCGACTCGGTCCTTGTATACGCGGTATTCCTGCCATAGGCTCTTCACGGTGCTCTTTGACGTGTAGTTTGCTTTTTCACTCATACGCGAACTCCTTTTGTCGTGTCCAAGCGTGAAGGCGTCAACTTGGTAAATGGGTATCTTCACCCTCGTTTCCTTTTCCCCTCGAACGGTCCGCTTCACCGGGATTGTCAAAAATCGCAGGAGACAAAGATGCCTGTCGCACAGCGTCCACCACTCTCAAAAACCGTCGGCCCAATCCTGAAGAGGGTTGTGGGCACTTCATCGGCATGGCCTGGCGAACGGAGGCTAAAAACCCCCAAGCCGAAAGCGAGTCCGCCGGACAGGCCAAACAATATGGACGCGCTCTCGTGACTGGGTCTTTCTTCGGCCAAAATGAACGCAAACGCGACTGACAACGCGCCGCCAACAACGCCGAGGTATCCATAAGTTCGGCTGGGATCATGCTTCAACAGTCCCGTGGTATTCCCCAACAAGGATATCAGATCTGCGCCGCCTAGAATCACGCCTGTGACATATACGTATGTCGGTGTCTCTTCTGGTTCCCCAACGTCGCCCATTGCAACCGACGGATCGCACACGCTCAGGGACCAGAAAAGAGAAAATATCACGATTGCTATCTTCATAAACACGCACAGGACAATCGGCATCGCCATCGGTATCTTCATCGGTCTCCCATTTCACCGCAAGTCACGCGGCTGGTTCGCTTCGGCGGCTCCTTGCCGGCCAACCCAGCGCGCGCGCCGGTAGAATTGCGATCGCCAGAAACAGCCAGCCGAGCACCGTGCCGCCAACAAGCGGGCGCGCGATTCCGCCGAAACCCCGTGGGTCCGGCACCAGCAAAAGCACGAGTCCCAGCGCGACCACTGCCGAGAACGCGGCGCTAACAGACACCCACACCACCCAGCGAAAGCGTATGGCAAGCGCAAAGCATATGATTGTTATGGTCACAAGCGGCAATCCGAAGAAGAGAACGGAGGAAAGCGTCGTGGGAGATGCCAGACCGCTAATTCCACCGACGTCGGGATCAACGGCGTGGATGAGCGCGGAAAACAGCAGTGGCGGAATCACGAGCCAGACGAGTGCCAGAATCTTTTTCATTGTCAGTTCTTCAGGCAGATCGGCGGCTCAGTGCTCTCCGACGTTGTCGATATCAACTTCCAGGCATCCGGTCCGTCGTCAGCGCTCCTCGCGGAACTCGAGCCACATCCCATGGGTGATGTCCGGCCCGAGGAACACGCTCGAGCCGCGCCTGGTTTGCACCACCGGCGGCACCCGCAAGCGTCCCTTCGCCAACGCGCTTTGCAGGAGCTTCAGGTCCCGCACGCGAATTGTCGCGCCGACGATCCTCCGCCCCCGCACCAGTTGCCGAGAGCCGGGCAAGAACACGACTTCTCCGTGCGGAAACCTTGCCACCACGCCGCGCACAGTCTCAGGAACGTGGACCTCCTCCTCTGTAAACGTAGCGCCCACTCCCGCGAACAGCCGGCGCTCGGTCGTGAGATCGTCGCCCGCGATCCACACGCCGACGAGGCCCTCGGCTCCATTGGCATGCCTGAAGTGTTCCGGCCGGTCGGTGGGCGAGCGATTCCGCAGGCCGAAGAAAATATATCGCAAGCTATCGATTTCGGGAAAGGACAACAACCCCTCGCTGCGCGAGTAGGTTCTCCCTTCAACGTCGAGATACCCAGCGACGCGGTTCATCTCCGGCGCGAAAAACGAAACGAAGGCCGGCCCGTCGCCCTTCGCGAGGTGCCCGAGGTATTCGGTGGTCAGCGCGTCGCGGGCTTCGACGGCGGTGATGAGCTCGATTTCGGTCCCATCCTGAAATTTGACGTGCTCGTTCCGTATGCCGTTCTCATGCGGCCTGCCCGGCTTGAGCGTGAAACCCAACTGGCGGTAGTGCTCGGCAGCTCCGGCCAAGTCGGTCACCGCCAGGGGTATGTGATCCAGCCCGAGGACCATCGGTGAGCTGGAGCATCGCGTTTCCTGTGGGGCAGTCGCTACTGCAGTCGCCGTGGCGGCAAGTGTTGCCAGGACCATGATCTCAATACGGAATCTGGAGTTCATCATCCGATCCAAGGAGCCATGTCCCAGCGTACCGTCGGGGTCAAGTGTCGGTCAGGCCGAGCCATTATTCATACAAAGCCTTGATCGCGCCCCAGGTCGATTCGCGGACCGGGACCGGAGAAGGAGGGCCGAGCACATCCAAATCTTCCTGCGCGAACGCGACCGGTAATGTCCGCGTGCACGAATGGGTCGACAGCGGTCCCGACGGGTAGATCCGGTCCGCGTACGCGTAAACCACCCACTCCTCGCCCAAGAAAAGCGGGAACTGTATCCCGCACGAACCAGCGGTCGTGGTCGTCAGCACATGCACCACCTGAGTCGCCACTCCCTTCCAAACCCCGGTCACAGCAAACTCCACATCATAAAAAAGCACTTGGAACAATTCGACTGTGTCGACGCCGGCAACAATACCGGTAAACGCAGCGTCCGCGCTGTCGTATTGTTCAAGCACTGATGGCGGATAGTTCGGACCGCATGAGCACGCTTCGCCCAGGTTCGGTGAACCCAGAAGCGCTATCGCAACAACAATGCTTACCAGATGTGTTCTCTCCATATCGTCACCTCGTGTTGGATCTGACGAAAAACGCAGCGGCGCGTCGATCAGCCCCACTATGTTCCTGCGGGAACACGAACTGCCGTCGCCACTGGGTTACGATGCCGGGGTGGGCTACTTTCGCTCGATGATTGAGCGCGTTTTTGCGGTGAGATTCGTGGGGAAGGTACAGATCCCTGGGGAGGGCGTTCCAGCCGGATAGCTGAGTTTGCAGTAGACGACGGACCGCCTTACGCACTTCAGGTAGATCTGGCCGATCCAGCGGGTGCAGTGGTGTGACTGCAGCTTTCCCTGTTACCGGACCGGCAACCTGGGCTTGGGCTACCGACGTGTGGGGAGCAGGGACCCAGGAGCCCGCTGCCGAGGCGTCGGATCCTACGTTCATGCGCCTCTCCCCCCTCCCTCGATCCGAACAGTGCGGGTGATTGCGTTTGGCACACTGTTCCGCCCCCCCACGACGCCGCCACGACCCGTGTGCCCGCGCTAAGAATATATATCGCCACGAGGGATTATGTCAACAGCGGCCGCTCTTTGAAACTGTCTGAACCGTCTGGCCCCGGAATGGCTAGATCTCTGGGGTGATTTTGTAGACGACCGGGTTATTGGCATCGGGACAGCAGACACGCGCCATCGGTTCGTCCCGCCATGGGAATCGGCCATCGAAACGCAGCGTCGTGATGAAGGGCAGTATGGCGTTGTACGCCCACGCGCACATTCCCTGCGGGCACAGCCCGTCGGAAACCACCCAGGAACCGCCGACCTTGAAGCCCGAAGGACATTCACCGCTGCCCATGATCTCGACAATCTCGACTCGCACCTTGGTGCCGTTCGGACCCATCACGTTGACTCCTTAGCGTTATTACAACTTCGCTCTGTCATGTCTAACGACACCTATCATGAGCGGGCGGCGAAGCCGTCGCAGCTGAGCGCGCTTCTTGGCTTTTTTGCCGGCTCACAGCCGCATGCGTTCGTCAGGCGCCTCGCTTCGACCGGGGGTAGAGCGTTACTCCCGATGCCGCGAGCTTCTCGATCCACATCGTCTTGAGAACGATAAGATCTTCAGTCGGATCGTAGGCCGGGTCGTCACTCGGTTTTAGCTGATCCAGTATTTCGAATTCGAAAGCACCCGAGCCAAGTTCACGCCAGTCCCTCTGAAGTTCCTTGTCGGGGTGCGAACCGTTCTCCAGTTGGAATCGCTGGCGGTTCAGCATGCCGGGGAGATCGGTGGTTGGCCCGATCAGCGACTTTCCTGTCACGGTGTTGCGGACCCGGTAGACGCCCGCGGGGCGTGGGGTACCCTTGTACTCGCGAATGCGCGCCTTACGATCGATATCACTCATTCCGCACTCCGACCCAACTCCCTCGTAACGAACTACTGCGTGTACGGTCAACGTTCTCTTTGACGGCGAGATGCCTGGGGAAGTCGTTGGCCTCGGCCGGTGGGCGATCGCGCTGCGGGGGGACCATCACCCCACCACCGCTTCACAACAGGCGCCCCCACGCGAAGAATTCTACACCCTTACGGTGGGCAAGGTCAATCGCGCCCACACGGCGGGGAGGCCCGCCCGGGAGGGGCCGGCATGAAAGGATGCACGCCCAGGCGGCCGCGGGCGATCTCGCGTCAATCGATGAGCTGGTTGTAAAGGATCGTGAAATACCTCTTGGCGATCACGGTCATGATGTCGTTGTCGCCGTCACCGTCGAAATCGTCCGAAAAGATCGTTATCGGAAACATCCCCACTTTGAAACTCGCCCGACTGGGGAACGCCCCGTGTCCGTCGTTCAATAGTATCGAGATGCTGTCGGTCGAGTGGTTCGTCGTCAGCAGATCGCCGTGTCCGTCGCCGTTGACGTCCCGGAATGCGGCCGTGCCGGTGCCGCCGCCGTCGTATTTGACGGCGGCCGCGAACGTGCCGTCTCCGTTGTTCATGAGAACGGAGACGTCCTCCGGGCCGCTGTCCGTCGCGACCAGGTCTTGATCTCCGTCGCCGTCGAGGTCCCAGGCATAGACCCAGCTGGGATCGTAGGCCGTGGCGTATTTCACCGCCGGCGTCAAGGTCCCATCGCTGTTGCCGAGGAGCACGGCGACGGCATCCGCTTGAGTGGCCGCGAGGTCGTCGTACCCGTCGCCATTGAAATCACCCGCACACACGGAAAAGATCGGGTTGCCGACTCCAAAGTGCGCCGCCGCCCCGAATGTTCCGTCTCCGGCGTTGAGGAGCACCGACGCGTTGTCGTTCACATGGTTCACTGTGGCCAGGTCGTTGTCGCCGTCCCCGTCGAAGTCGCCGGAACACACCGACATCGGGCCGAGATCGGTTGCGTAATTGACGGCGCCCGCGAGCGTGCCGCCTCCCGCGTTCAGGTATACCGACACATTATGGGAATAAGTGTTCGCCACGGCGATGTCCTTCTGTCCGTCCCCGTCGAGATCGCTCGCAACCGCGGAACGGGGCTCGTCACCGGCGGCGTACTTCACGGGGGTCGCAAATGCGCCGGAACCTTCGTTCCGCGTGACGAAGAAACAATCACGGCTGGGGCAGACCGCCACCACGTCGGTATCGCCGTCCCCGTCGAGATCTGCCGTGGTCCAGAACCACGTTGCGCCGTCGTCGGTGCCCGGGTGCGCCCGGTTCGGGAAGGTCCCGTCGCCGCCGTTGGGAAGGATCGTCACCTTGTTGGTCGGCGGGTTGGCCGTGGCGAGATCGATGTCGCCATCGCGGTCGAGATCACGCGCGTGCACCGCCGTCGGGCCGTAGCCGGCGGCATAGTACACGGCGTCCGCGAACGTTCCGCCCCCGTCGTTGGCCAGAACCGAAACCGTGCCGGTGTAGTAGTCGTCGGCGGTCACCAGGTCGGCGTCGCCGTCCTCGTCGAAATCCGCGGATTGCACCGAGCTCGGTCCCGAGCCCACTCCGCAATTCACCGGGCCGGCGAGCGTTCCGTCTCCGTTGTTCGTTAGAATCGACACATCGTTGGAATAATAGTTCGCGACCGCCACGTCGGGGTCGCCGTCGCCGTCGAAATCGCCCGTGCACACGGAGCGAGGGACGTTCCCGGCGCCGTAGTGAACCGCGGCGTCAGGCCAGTCGGGGAAACGGCTCAGAATCACCGATACGTTGTTGGACCCCGAGTTTGCCACCACGAGATCGTCGTACCCGTTGCCGTCGAGGTCGGCCGCTTGCACGGAACACGGGCCGGTCCCCACAGGCCGGAAGAAAGCGCGCGGGAACGTGCCGTCTCCCTCGGCCATGAGAATCGTGACCGTGTTGGAAACGTAGCCGGCCGTCACGAGAGACGGGACGCCGAGTCCGTGCATGTCGTAGAAGAGCAGCGATTGCGGATCGCCGCCGACCGGGTACGACACGGCCCTCGCGAACGTTCCATCCCCGTCGTTCAAGAGCACCGACACCGCGTGATCGCCTCGAGTCGCCACGGCGATGTCGCAGTCTCCGTCCCTGTCGAGATCGCCGGCGCCGACCGAGGACGGCCCGGCGCCCGCGCAGTAATGCACCTCCGCCGCGAAGGTGCCGTCTCCGTCGTTGAGCAATACCGAGATGTCGTTGGACTTGGAGTTGGCCGCCACCAGGTCGTTGTCGCCGTCGAGGTCGAAATCGGCGGCGTACACCGATACGGGCCCGAGGCCGACTTCGTAGTCCGTCACCGAGTAGAATAAATCCGATACGACTATCGGCTGGTGGAAATTCGGCGACACCGGCGACACCGTCGGCGTATCGCTACACGCCGGCAATAGAGCGATCGAAATGCACACCAAAACCAGAACAAGTGACTTGAAAACCAGAACGAACGACTTGTGAGCGAACATGACGCCCTCCTCTGTGCGTTGGGGGTGTGCCCGTGGTGTGCCGGTCGGACCGTACGCATGGGGCACACGGCGGCCGCTGCGGCACGGGGCACACCCCGGCCGTGGGAGATAGAGACGGTTCTTCCTCCGCTATGTCAGCGCTTCTTAACGGAATGAAACAAACGCAGAGAGCAGTCGGACGGGGATAGACCTCTCCCTCTGGTCAATACGTTCACCTTGCGCCCGTGCGAAGGAAGCGGGCGAAAAACGGCGACGTTTCAACCACGTTGTCGATTCGTTTTGGCTAAGAACTCGCAATTAGCAGATGGGCGAGAAGCGGAACCTCGGCTTTGGGGGCGGAATATCTCTCTTTGTAACCTGGCAGTTGACTTTTGTACGATAAGTGTACACCTGGTACTGTTTGCCGTCAAGTGTTGATTTTAAAAAGGCCGGTGCTCGCGCTCACGACGGTTCCGTGGCCAGTCGATTAGCGTCGCGGGCAAAACCGCGGCCGCGAGGAACAGCCTGACCAAGTGGGCCGCCGGCATAAGGCCGTTCTAAACTATCTTTATCCCTTGCCATGAGGTGGCCTCATAAGTGTTCGGCGGCCCGGTCTCGATCCCATTACCATACGTTTCTCGCCAAAGTACTGTCGAACCTTCGTCGCAATCTGGCGATTCGTCATTTTGTCAACCGTCTCAACAGCTGCGATGCGTCCACTGAGGTTTTTTCTCTTAAGACGTTTCTTCAGTTCGCCCTTTGCCTCACCAGGGCCAAATAACAGAATGGTTTCCGCATCGCCAATGCACGCGATCACCGCATCGTAATAGATGTTGAGATGCCCAGTACGAGCTCTCTGGCGGCTATCATCCGCGGGTACCTGTAGTGGTTCATAGGGACCCTTGAGAGGTGAATCACCAGAACGGCGGAGCTGTTTTTCTTCCTTCGATATTATCAGTGCTATCTCTTCCCCTCTGTCCGTAACAGCCACGACAATTGCTTTCCTGTGGTCAATCCACAGACCCACTTTGGTTCTCATCGCGTTCTCCTTTCTCTAGTCAGGCACGTCACCCTTTATGCTCTGACCCATCACCAGTTTGGCTCACCTGGGTCTCTGAGTGCGACAGCGCGGTATGAATCTGGGCACCCGCGCCAGGTACCCGCGATACGCGGGCATTCGTTGCAGCAAGTCTACTTCTTCCAGCAGTGCTTGGAGGAGGGCCCACAGCATGCCCTAGGTGCTGGCGGAGTTGAAGATGAACCCGAGAAGCAGCGGAATCAGGACAGCACCCATGCGAATCCCTGCGGCTGCCTAACTTTGAGTATCTGGTTTCGTGTAAAACCCTTGATACCGTTTATAGAGACCCTCTCAAGTTAACGGCTCATGAGCCTTTGATTCTCTTGGTCTTGTTTTCCTCGCCGCCTGCTTTGATGGCGACCTTGATAGCATCTTCCATCGGATCTTTGAAGGGCACCTCGATTCGGAGCATGCCGTGCTCGTAGATCGCTTCGGCTTTGTCAGGTTTCACCGGCCAAGCTAAAGCCAGTGCTGAAACATACTCGATGTCCCTTGCCGGCGCTGTCAGGTGGACGCTGTCGGGCAGGATCTTCAGATCGATGGTATCCGTTGGCGCTCCTGGGATGGCGAACTCCACTATTAGCTTGTTCTTCACCTCGTCCGCATACGCTACCGTATTGGGCGCAACCCTAATCCGATTTGCAGGCATTACGGCAACCTCCTTGGTTGTCTCGTGCAGTTAACCCGGCGTAGTTCAGATTGCCGGGAGATTGGCTGAGAACAGCTGACGATTGTACCACACGGCGAGTGGACAATCAACGCGCTACGCACGTCGGCCAGCGGCGTTACCCCGAACAGGGTCGTGGACAAGATGCCCTCGTCCGCCACCCCGGCGGGCCGGCGCGTCGGGTGCTCCGCAGGCGGCGTGACGACAGCGGCCGTCAGCTGCACCCGGTTCCGGCTCTACTTGCCTTCCAGTTTTCTCAGTGTTTCCGCTGCGCCGGCGTTTCCGGGATTGAGCTCAAGTGTTCTCTTGAGACTCCGGATGGCGGCGAGGGTGTCCCCCTTCGCGACGTAGACTTTGCCGAGCGCTTCATCCGCCTTCCAGGAGCCCGGGAATTCCGACCGGGTCATCTCGAGAATGAAGATCGCGTTTTCGAGATCGCCTAGTTCCGCGACGTCGAGACCCTGGCCTATTATCCAGTCCTCACCAGGGACGACGAAATTGAGGGTGTCTCCCTTGAATCTCAGATATTCCCCGACGGCGGCCGGGATGCCCGCGTGCATGGCGATATCCTCGCTGACGTACTGCGAGAGGCTGTCCTTGATGCGGATGTGGTCGAAGGGCCTGCCGCGAAGCAGCTGACTGATCTTCAGCACAATCTCGTTACCCTCGCACAGGAAACTGCAGTTGCTCAGAACGATGATCACCCGGCCTTTTCCGCTGTAGTGAAAATGATTCGACTTGAACAGCTTGAGGGTGCCGTCATGCCAGTAGATGGTCTCCTTCTTTCCGGTCGCCGGATCCTCCACGACGGCGATCTCCCCGACGTACCCGCTGCCGCACTTGGTGAAGAACTCCTTCACGAGATCGCTCGGGATATAAGGAATCGGCGGGCGCTTCTTTTCGTACCTCATCGCGAGATATACATCCATGTATTCCCGGGACAGGAGCTTCTCGTTCGAAAGGGCCATGCTGAACTTGAAAAGATCGCCGGCTGTCGTGTACATCTGCCCGTTGCCGAAACAACAAACGTCGGGGTCGTAGGAGAACATTTCCTCATTCCACGTGATGTATCTGTCGGGGAGCTTCTGGTAGCAAACAGCCAGGTTCTCTATGGCGGGCGCCTTCCTGACTAATCCCGTGTCCTTCATCCCGAGAGGCCGGAGGATCTGCCTGGAGAGAATGTCTTCGTAGCTCTCGCCGGTCACTTTCTCGATGATCATACCCAGCAGGAAATATCCGGCGTTGGAGTATCCGTATCCCGTGCCGGGCTCGAAGCGCAGCCCCTCCGATGAAAGCTGCTTCAGGAATTCCTGAAGAAATTCCTCCTTGCTGGTCGCGTAGTAGTATTTCTCGATCCCTTCGGGCAGGGGGAGTCCTGAAGTATGGCTGAGCAGCATCCCGACCGTGATCCTCTCCCCCGGATCTCGCGGAAACTCGGGCACCAGATCGGACAACCAGTCTTCCAGTTTCAGCTTCCCCTGCTCTGCGAGCTGGATGACGAGCATCGACGTGAACTGCTTGGAAATCGAGCCGATCGGGAAACGGGTATCCTCGGTGTTCGAGATGTTCCGGTCGGCATCGGCCAAACCGTACCCTTTGGAGAAGATTACCTTTCCATTGTCGGCGACCAGGACGGTACCCATGAATCCTTTGTTCACGGCGTAATCGTTCACCAACCCGTCAATCTTGTCCGGAAGGGACTGCGAACTCGCCCGGGCTCCGAATGCCGCCAAGAAGATCGAGAGAAACACAATGCGATGGATCCTCACCATGACGCTCCTTTGTCACAAGACGATCGGACTAACGTCGGCATCAGCTACAGCTGGCCTATTAATATCTCGAGATTAATTCCACCAAAATTTTCATGCTTGTTAAGATTCAAGTATGGATATGCACCAATGCCAAAATGCTCGGTAAGCCGCATATTGAGCTGGCTGCCAAATATTAAGCCGATCACAGTCTCAAGAGGCTCATATTCTGTCTCTGGTCCCAGGAGCGTATCTCTTCCTTTATGACAACGCTTGCCAACAGTCATACCCAATCCTGCTTCAATAGTTAGTAAAGTTGTTTGTCCCTCGAAGGCATATCCGAAAAGTAACCCAAAATCATTGAATTTGTAAGAGCCCTCTTCCGGGTCCGGAAGGAAAGGCCAAAATTCCTTCACCGTATACAGGTATCTGACCGATGCTACTATCTTGCCGTGTCTTGCGGTAATATGAGCATCCAATGACGTTCCGAGTGAAGACCCTCCGACTCCGAGACCAACAAATGTTTTTGTTTGGTAATCACCCGCAAGTGCCCAATAGGGTGAAAGTATCACTACCATGAAGAGCAGCCAGCCATGTGTTCGCATCTTCATTTTTCACGCAGGGTCTAACGCCGGCCGTCGGCTGCATGTGGAGTCAGGCGACGCCTCACATCAAGGCGTGCTCTATGTACGAGTGGTGCTCTTTGAGCCACTTGCGCCATTGCCGACGCGTTCGTGCATCCAGATAGCTGCTCGTTCCCACCGATATCAATGCTCCGGTCTTCTCACCCGCCGGCGCCACCTAACCGCTGTTTGTTCAGTTTCCCGATAACAACACAACAGCTTACCGCCCGTCTACCTAGGCCGCAAGTGCGCATGTCGCTTTTCATGTTTCCCGGGGCGTCTTGCCCGCTGCAGCGTGTCCACGGGGCTGCGGGTCCCCCTTCGCCTCCCCGGTTCAAAGCAGGGGAGCCCTTTCACACGCGTACTGGCGCGAAAGCACGTCCGCTCGCGCGGGGACTGGCCCCCCGCGGGAGCAACAAATCCCTTCGGGAACCGTATTGCAATACATCCGTTCCATCTGACTCGCAGACTCGCTTGCTCGCCCCGTTGGGAGGGGGGTGCCTCATGAATAGAGAACCCGCAGTTCGTATCGTATTTTTGTCCGTCCTATTGCTCGCCTTGGTCTCCGCTAGCCCCGTGCTCGCCGCGGGGGCGCGACCGCTCCTTCTCGACAGAGACGCAAAAAAGGTCGCGGCGGACTTGGAGGCCGCGATCCCCGGACTCCTCGAGAAGGGTCACGTACCCGGGCTCCAGATCGCTCTCATACGCGACGGGAAAATCGCCTGGAGCGGAGCGTTCGGAGTCACGAACGCGGTGAGCCGGGAGCCCGTGACTTCCGAGACCATTTTTGAGGCGGCGTCGCTCACCAAGCCGTTCTTCGCCTACTTCGCGATGAAGCTCGTCGACGAGGGCGTCATCGACCTCGATACCCCTCTGGTCAAGTACGTGCTGCGGGAGGAGATCGAAAAGGGCTTGGGCCATTCCATCGATCTCGAAGGCTTCCGGCGCGACTGGCTCGAGAAGATCACCGCGCGCCACGTTCTCAGTCATTCGTCGGGATTGCCCCACGGCGAACGCGACACGCCCTTTCCGATCTTCTTCGAGCCGGGCACCCAGTACAAATACTCGGCCGAAGGCTACTTCTTCCTTCAGAAGGCGATCGAGCGATTGAAAGGGCAGAAGCTCGACGCCCTCATGAAGGAGTATGTCCTCGATCCCCTCGGGATGACGCGGAGCGCGTTGGTCTGGCAGGACTCCTACGAAAAGACCATGGCCAACGGCCACGATGCTTTTGGAGCCCCTCAGGATTTTCGCAAGTACACCGAAGCGCACTCTGCCGCGAGCTTGTACACAACCGCCTCCGACTACGCCCGTTTCGTCTGCGCGGTCTTGAACGGCGAAGGGCTCAAGAAGAAAACCCTCGAGGAAATGCTCACTCCCCAGATCGTGGTCGACAAGGACAAGGGGCTCAAGTGGAGCATCGGCTTCAGCCTTCAGACCGATGAGAACGGTGTGGCCTTCTGGCAGTGGGGAGATTACGGCATCTTCCGTAACTACATCCTCGCTTATCCCAAGCAGAAGACCGGTGTCGTCTATCTGGCCAACAGTTTCTATGGACTCGATCTCTGCCATGAGCTCGTCGCGCGCAGCATCGGCGGAGAGGCGCGGGGCGTGGAGTTCCTCGAGTATCGTCAGTACGATTCGCCGATCTACTCCTTTATATGGGCCGTTCTCGAACAGGGTCCGGGGACCGCGGAGAGACTCCTCCCGACGATGGCGGCGGAGCATCCCGAGCTCATCTCCGACAAGGGGATCGAAACAATCGTCTGGCTCTTGAGGGAAGGGCAGCGTTACGACGGCCTCATCGCGTACTTGAGATTCGTCGCGGACAAGCGGCCGACATCGGCGGCCGTTCACGCCGAGTTGGCCCGCGCGTATCTGCAAAAAGGAGACTTTGCCAACGCCAAGTCGACTTTCGCGAAAGCGGTGGAACTGCCCGACAAGGAAGACTTCGATTCCACCAGTGTCGATTGGGCCATGTCATATATAAAGGCGATCGAGGAACCGGCCGCGCTCCCGGCCGATCAGTTGCAGAAGCTCGCCGGGGACTATGGGGCGCGTCACATCAAGTTCGAAAACGGCAAGCTGTTCTACTTGCGTGATGGCGTCGCCACGAAGGACTACCGGGAACTGATACCGCTCTCCCAGGATACGTTTATTATTAAGGAGCTGAGCTACTTTCGCATGCGCTTCGTGCTCGACGCGAGCGGCATGCCCACGAAGATCATCGGCATGTACGAAGGTGGACAAACGGACGAATCGGTGAGGAATTGAGTCGCTCGCCCAACGCCGTCGCGCTAATCACCAGTACGCCTCGTCGCCCTCGTGGCGTCCCAACGCCATCGCTTTTTATCGTTGACCTGTCCGGCGGTCCGATGGTAGAAGAAAGCCACTCTCTATGCAGCGCTTCAGTCCTGCCCGTCACGGTGCGTCGGAGCGGCGAGTCTATCCCACAGCCTGCGCAGTGACCCCGGCCGTCTGACCCACCGAAAACGGCGTCTACCGAAAAGGGGGAACCATGCGACGATTGACTCCACTCCTGATGATTGCCGCAATGTTGTTTCTGTCCCAGTGCTCGAGCGACGATGGCACAGGCCCGCCGCCGCCCAACGACGAGACAGCCGGCACGCAAATCGCCACTGAGGCGTTCGAGGATCTCGGCACCGCTCTCGAAGATATGTCGGCGATGACCGCCGACGAGCTGCGAGATGTCAAGTTCGACGACCTCCGGGCGGGCTTCGAGAACGCCCTCGATAAGGACGCCGACAACGCAATCGCACATCTTGGCCTGTCCATCGTCGAACTGCTCGAGCTCAACTACAGTCCGCAGATCTGGGATGTCATCGACTCATTCGACTCGTGGCTCTATGGATCACCGGCGCCGCCAGGCCGTGCGCCATCGAGGCAACGAACCCTGATCGGGCGCCAGTTTTCGCTCATGGTCGAGGCGCCGCTTGCGGTCAACGTGCGCGCGGCCACGTCTTTCCCGCCCACGCTCACCTTCGATCGCATCCAGCAAGTCATCGGGAACGTCATCCTGCCCGGTCTCAGAAGGGCCATGAATCACCTCGCGATCGCTGAAAGTCACATCAACGCCAGATTGCGGTTGCGGATCGAGAGCGAGGGCGTCGTCGAGTACGTCGTCATCGATCTGGGCGAGATCTACGTTTTCGATGCTTCGCTCCGCGCCCTCGCCGCCGGGTTCGGGATGGCCATCGCCCGCGATATCGACCTCTTCGGGCCGGACGGCACTTACGGCTGGATCGACGACATGGAAGCGTTTTCCGACGCCTACCCCGGGGGCGGACGGTGCGCCGTGAGTTCCGTCGAAACACCGGCGACTCCGTACGATTCCCTCGACCTGTATTACGTGAGTGGTTATGAGTCCACTCACCAGGACTCGCTCTTGATTCGGGTCCTATATCATAACCTCGAGAGCCGATCGGCGTTCCTGGCCCTTCGCGACAACGGAGCGCATTTGCGGGAGGCGAGGCTGAATCTACTCGGGACGCTGGAGAAGCTGGAAGCGGGTGTGGATTTCATACGGAACGTGCGCGACGACGAAACCGAGGAGAATGTGATCAAGCTCACGGACCTCACCGACATTGACGCCGGTCTCGGCGGACCCGACGTTCCGAACTTCGCCAAGAGCTTCACCAAGATCGAAGACGTTGTCGAATTCGTCCGTTCGCTTCTCACGGAGGTGGTCTACTTCTCCGAAGAGCTCGGACCGGATCGCGTTCTCTTCGAGTGGCACATGAACCTTGGCCGGCAGTTCACCAATCCCGAGCCGGGCCTCAAGACGCTCCTGCCGTACCACAAGTGGGACCTCCCCGTCGGGAACTGGATCGCGGCCGCGGAAGACGACTGGTCGTGGGACAATGGTGGATACGACTACTACACCGACGTATGGAACGGGACCTACTGTGACTGGCATTACTGGTCACAAATCGGAGTCGTGACCGAACACTGGCGCGAGTACTCACTCGATCCGAGCCTGGAGGAGCCCATTCTCCTTCTTGACGGGCCGGACGGCGATCCGATCGACATGTCGGTCGAACGGATGCCGTACTTCCCGGATTACACGTTCAACGGGCTCTTTCCCGACATGGCCACGCGCCAGAGGTGGCTCGATTTGATCGACATTCTCGAGCCCAGTCCGGTTGCCCCGCCCTCGCCGAGAACGACGGTGTCGTGGCGGTGAGCGTCGAGGCGTCGGCGGTTCGCGCGGACGGCCGAACTGCAGACCCGGAGGAGCGGCGAGCGCGCACGCGACCGATGGTGAAAACGAGCCGCGCCATAGGGCTCTTTCTCGCCCTTGCTCTCTGGTGCTCGCCGCTCCTCGCGTTCGAGATTCCGGTGGCCGCGCTCTTCTACGGCCCGTCGAACCCTTCGCTCATCGAAGACCTCGAGATCTATCCCGCCTCTCACCTGAGCCTCGAGTTCGGCTACTGGGACATCTACCACGAACGGGATGGCGAGAAACTCCACGACTACAGCCAGGCGAGCGTGAGCTTGAGAGGCGTTCGCCAGAACGAGCGCATGTTCGTCGGGGTGCGGGCGGAGCGAAACGAGCTTACGATTGAGCAGCAGAACGTCTACACCGATGCGGACCGCATGTCGGGCCGCGTCGAGATCGGCGAGGGCGCGATTCTTCTGGGGACCGCTCGACGAAATGGCGAGTTCGCCGTCGGTGTCCGCGAATTCCAGGCCACGGCAAGCGTCGGATACCGTGACGGCTTTGCGTGCGACCTGGAGGCCCTGGTGGGTTGGGGTCGAGTGGCCACGGTTCACCTCCGCGCGGAAACATTCGAGACCAACTTCGACGTCGAGCAGGAGATCGTCGGTTTCGGTTTCCCCTTTCACTTTCCCTACCGGACGTATCGCGCGTACGGAAGGGTGGAGAGCGTCCCGAGGGACCGATACCGCCTGCGCGTGTGGGGCACCCTGGGAAAGAGCAGCGGCGAAGGAGAGCCCGAGAGCGGCTTCGAGAATCGGCCCGCCGTCGATGAGTATTCGTTTGGAGGCCGGCTCGATTACGGTCTCGAGGTCCACGATCGGTTTCAGAACACGCCCCGAAAGCTCCGCTCGGATAGCGGGTTTCCAGGAGTCCGGCTCACGGCGCTTCAAGAACACGCGGCGGTGAACCTCGACATGTACTTCGACGGGACGCGGTACCTCCGGCTCGACGATCTCCAATTGGCCGAGACGAACGTGCGCCTGGACGTCGTGCCGTTTCGATGGGGCGCCGTGTTCGGCGGCTGGCAACGGTTTCGTGTGGAGCACAACGGCGATTCCTTTTTCGATGTGTGGCCCTTCACGATCTGGGACGTGTTTGCGGCCAAGCGTTATCGCTTGGGACCTTCCGACGTCGAATTGCAGGCGTGGTACGCCGGCGTCGGCGTGCTCGTCGAGCGGCGCCGCTACGAGATCGACGTCGCCGGACGATTCGAATGGTGGGAAGACACGGGCGTGTTGAATCTACTCGAACGGGTAGACGATCTATTTCCTTTCTTCTTCCACTACGAGCGAACGCAAAACGATGTCGACTTGTCGGCGAGGTATGCCGTCCAGGTCGATCCAACCTTTTTATTTCGCGCCGCTACGAGCATCGATCTCCGTCTCTCCGGGCGGATCGCCTTTCCGTTCGGCTCCGAAGAAGTCGAGGGAGACGGTGGCGGGGGCACGGGCGGCGGAGGTCCACCACCATCAACCGCGCCGGCGTCACCCCGTTCGGTGCATGGCGGGGTCTGGGGACGCCTCGAGCTCGTGATCGCCCTGTGAAAACCGACTCACCGAGACGGCTCGAGCCGAGTTGGTCGGAGTTACATTCGGCGCTCGAGTTCGATCTGGCCGAGGATTGCCCGGCCGCGTGTGCGCCGATCAGCGCCTCATCGGATCAACACCGCCTTCACCGGCCGGGACTGCGTCCCATTGCTGCAAAGACGTATGAAATACACCCCCGAAGACACACCCGCCCCGCTCGCATCCCGTCCATCCCACCGTGCGGTGTGCAGGCCGGCTTCCAAGACGCCAAGAGACGCCGTCCGCATGTGCCGGCCGCTCACGTCGTAAATCTCCATCACCACCTCGCCCGTCTCTCGGTTCTCGAACAGCAGCTCGACAGAAGGATTGAACGGGTTGGGAGACAGTGACCGTATTGAAAGCACCGGAGCTCCGGCGGCATGCGCCGGTTCGGGCCCCTCGACAGCGGTTGGGGATGGGATTTTCAAGGCTACGCTGTGCACATAGCAAGCCGCGATTGCCAAGAAGCTCTCGTTCGGAGGGGGGACGTTGCGCTGGCCGAAGTCGTTGTTCCCCCAGGCCACGATGGTTCCGTCCGTCTTGAGACCCAAGCTGTAACTATCGCCCCCGGCGATCGCCGTGAAGTTCGCATTCGGCGCGGGCGTGTTGCACTGGCCCCAGCTGCACGATCCCCAGCCGACCACGCTTCCATCCGTCTTGAGACCCAGGCTGTGGAGACGGCCTGCTGCGATTGCCACGAAGTTCGCATTCGGCGCAGGAACATTGCACTGACCCGAGGAGTTCGACCCCCAGGCCACTACGGTTCCGTCGGACTTGAGACCCAGACTGTGAACGTAGCCTCCTGCGATTGCCACGAAGTCCGAGTTCGGCGCAGGAACGTTACACTGTCCCGAGGAGTTCGACCCCCAAGCCACTATGGTTTCGTCGGACTTGAGACCCAGACTGTGATACCAACCCGACGCGATCGCCGCAAAGTCGGCATTGGGAGCGGGAACGCTGTGCTGACCATAGTCATTGTCTCCCCAGACAACGATGGTTCCGTCCGACTTGAGGCCCAGGCTGTACTCATAGCCTGCAGCGATTGCCAGGAAGTCCGCGTTTGGTGCAGGCACAGCGCACTGACCCTGGGAACTCCATCCCCAAGCGAGGATCGATCCCTCAGACTTCAGACCCAAGCTGTGCCCCCCGCCGGCCGCGATTTCCACAAAACCCACATTCGGCGGAGGGACGTTGCACTCAGCCGTATTGTTCGATCCCCAGGCGACGATGGTTTGGCCGGATCTAAGGCCCACGCTGTGACTTCCGCCGGCCGCGATTCCTACGAAGTCCTCATTTGGCGCAGGAACGTTGCACTGACCCGAGGAGTTCAACCCCCAGGCCACGACGGTCCCATCCGTCTTGAGACCCAAGCTGTGGCTGCGCCAAGACGCGACCGCCACAAAGCCGACATTGGGTGCTGGCACGTTGCACTCCCCGCCGTAGTTGTATCCCCAAGCGACAATCGTTCCGTCGGACTTGAGACCCAGACTGTGATACCATCCTGCCGCGATTGCCACGAAGTCGGCATTCGGTGCCGGCACATTGCACTGGCCGTTGCCGTTGCTCCCCCAAGCGACGATGCTTCCGTCGGACTTGAGACCCAGGCTGTGATTATAGCCTGCCGCGATGGCCACGAAGTCAGCGTTCGGCGCAGGGACATCGCGCTGACCGTATTCATTGCTCCCCCAAGCGACGACGGTTCCGCCGGACTTGAGGCCTACGCTGTGATTCCGGCTTGTGGCGACCGCCACGAAATCCGCATTCGGCGCGGGAACGTAGCACTCACCAAAGTCGTCCCAGCCCCAGCCGACGATGTTTCCACCTGACTTGAGACCCAAGCTGTGGTCAAAGCCCGCCGCGATGGCCACGAAGTCCGCATTCGGTGCGGGCACGGTGCACTGACCACCAGTGTTGTCGCCCCAGGCGACGATGGTCCCGTCGGATTTGAGGCCTAGGGTGTGATACATGCCTCCCGAGATGGCCACCAGGCTGTCGAGCGCCGAGTCTTCCACGACGACCTGCATGCCCCATCCAACGATGGATCCGGGCTGCCCTTGTGCGGCGCTGACCCCAAGAGCGAACGCCGCGATACACAAGGAACCAAAAACTCTCCAAGTCGTTCTCATAATGCTACCCCCTCATATGGAAACACCGTGCTCGTCAATACTGCCGAAACGATTGGCGAAC
>JBGSIK010000036.1:0-2818 GCA_041742575.1 Candidatus Krumholzibacteriia bacterium | reverse complement strand
GCCTCCGGGGCCGACGGCCGCGTCGATCTCGAGGCGCTGCGGAAGGAGCTGAACGACGACGTGGCCGTCTTGATGCTCACCGTGCCGCTCGCGCTGGAAATCTCGCTGGGCGGAGCGGTCGCGAGCGACGAGTTCGCGCAGTCGCACGCGACCTACGGGAGAAAGTAGTGAAGACGATACAGGCGGAGCTGGAGACCGCCGTTCTGGGCCCGGAGTACGCGCACGTGGTGGGGCGCCGGCCGACCGCCGAGCGCGTCGTGAAGAAAGTGTACGAGTGGTACTGCAAGCTCCTCTTCACGGTCTACTGCCCGCTCAAGGTGGAGGGCAGGGAGCGGCTGCCGAGGTCGTCGTTCATTTTCTGCTCCAACCACAACAGCCACATGGACAGCGTCATCCTCATGCTCGCCGCGAACCGGGGCTTCAACAAATTCGGCATGATGGCGGCCAGGGATTATTTCTTCGAGAACCCTTTGCGCAAGTACTTCCTCAACTTGTTCATGAACCTCGTACCCGTAGAGCGCAAGCGGAACGACCGCAAAGCCATGATCGACGGGCTCGTGGCCTGCCGCGAGTTCATGCGTTGGGGGGACCGGAGCCTCATCATTTACCCCGAGGGCACGCGTTCGCTCACGGGCAAGATCGGGCCTTTCAAGAAGGGGCCGGCGATGATGGCGACGGAGTTGGGCCTGCCCGTCGTTCCCGCCTACATCAAGGGCTCTCACCGGGCATGGCCCAAAGGGCGGAACGTGATCCGTCCCGCGAGTGTTTATTGCTGGGTCGGCGACCCCATCCATCCCGAAAAATTCCGCGAAATCGCGGGCGACGGCGGTTCGAACCGCGAGGGAGCGAACTT
This sequence comes from Candidatus Krumholzibacteriia bacterium, assembly GCA_041742575.1. GTDB lineage: Bacteria > Krumholzibacteriota > Krumholzibacteriia > WVZY01 > JAKEHA01 > JBGSIK01. The sequence goes on along the minus strand of JBGSIK010000036.1, from coordinate 1,965 downwards.
CGGCGTGTACAAGCAGGTGACGGCGGCACTGGAGCGAAGCATCCGCGACATGGAGAAGCAACACGGGGGCAACTATGAGTGACCGGCAGATGAAGTGGTGGGGCTGGGGCGCGGAGGGAGAGTATCTCGACGTATCGGACAAGCCGTACCTGTGGAGTTTCGTGGAGCAGGTGACGGGCGTGAGCGAGAACTCGCCCAAGACGCCGCTGCCCGATGTCGAGAAGATCGAATTCCCGCCGCAGACGCTGAACCGTGCGTACCTGACCGCGATCGCGCGGGACCTCCGAGCGGACCAGATCAAGACCGACAAGATGGAGCGCCTGATCCATGCCTACGGCAAGAGTTTCCGCGACCTCCTGCGCATGCGTCTGGGGATCGTGGAAGCAGCGCCGGACTGCGTCGTCTACGCGGAGTCCGAGTCGGACGTGGCCGCCGCGGTGAAGCTGGCGGTGGAGCACGATGTGGTGTTGATTCCGTTCGGCGGCGGGTCCAACATTGCCGGATCGCTGGAAGTCCGCGGGGCGAACGGCCGCATGGTGGTCTCCCTCGACATGAAGCGCATGGACAAGGTGCTCGAGGTCGACCAAAACTCGTTCACGGCGCGAATCCAGGCCGGGGTGCTCGGCCCCCACATGGAGGAGCAGCTCAACGCCCAGGGCGTGACCCTCGGCCACTTTCCCGACTCTTTCGTGTACTCGACACTCGGCGGCTGGCTCGCCACCCGTTCGGCCGGGATGCAGAGCGACAAGTACGGCAAGATCGAAGACATGGTGCTGTCGCTACGCATGGTTACTCCGATCGGCACCATCGTGTCGCGTACCGTGCCCAAGTGCTCGAACGGCATCGAAGTCAACCGCGTCTGCATCGGGAGCGAGGGCATTCTCGGTGTCATCACCGAAGCGGTGATGCAGGTGCACAAGCTCCCCGATTGCCGCGCGTCCTATGGATACCTGTTCCCGACCTTCGAGAGCGGCGCGGCGGCGATCTACGAGTGCGTGAAGTGCGAGTGCAGGCCGGTCGTGACGCGATTCAGCGACCTGGGCAAGACCGCGCTCTCCTTTGCTTTCAAGCGGCGGCCGAAGGGGTTGAAGGGGATCATGACCAAAGCCGTCATGGCCTACCTGAAGCTCAAACGCTTCGATCAGGAGAAGGTTTGTCTCATGATCGCCACTTTCGAAGGCGACCGCAAGATGTACAACTACACGCGCAAACGCGTGAACGCCATTTACCGCAAGCACGGCGCCGTGAACCTCGGCACCTCTCCGGGCAGGGCGCACGAGAGGACCAAATACGATTTCCCCCACATCCGCGACCTGTGCCTCGATTATCACGTCATGGCGGATGTGAGCGAAACCTCCACGGTGTGGAGCAATCTGCTCCCGCTTTATCACGAGACCATGAAATCGCTCCGCGAGGCCCTCTCGGCGGTGGCGGACCCGTATTTCCTCGGCTGCCACATCAGCCACACCTACCACACCGGTGCGAGCCTCTACTTCACGTTCGGTTGCCGGATGCAGAAGGGACGGGAGATAGAACAGTACCTGTTCATCAAGAAAGCCGTGCAGGATTCGTTCATGCGCTGCGGAGCCACGCTCTCCCACCATCACGCCGTCGGCGTCGAGCACCTGCCCTGGGTGGCCGCGGACGTGTCGCCCACGGGGCTCAAGGCCGTGGGGGCTCTCAAATCCGGCATCGACCCCAGCTGCGTCATGAACCCGGGCAAGATCATTCCCTCCGAATCGCCGCTGAAGGACTGGGGTTTGAGCGAGGAGAGCATCGCGAACTTCAGGGGAGCGTCCAGGTAGATGTTCTTCGGCAAATCGATCTTGGTGACCGGCGCCTCGTCGGGTCTGGGTGAGTCGCTTGCGCTCTCGTTCGCCACGGCGGGCGCGAAGGTCTGTGTGTTCGCGATCGACGAACCGGGCGTGAACGACGTGGCCCGCCGCATCCAGGCCCGCGGGGGAG
>JBGSIK010000035.1:0-3773 GCA_041742575.1 Candidatus Krumholzibacteriia bacterium | reverse complement strand
GTCGTATTCGCACGAAGCGCTCCGCAGCTGGAGCGGCGTTCTGGAGCACAAACTCGCGGACTACGGGGTGGAGGGTCGCGTGTCGGCGGTTCACCACGGACCGGTGGTGACCACGTTCGAATACGAACCGGCGACGGGCGTGCGCGTGAAGGAGATCGTCAGCCGCGCCGACGATCTGGCGCTTGCGATGAAGGCGCGGAGCCTGCGCATGATCGCGCCCATCCCCGGCCGGGCGGCCGTGGGCATCGAGATTCCCAATCCGGAGAGCCGGATCGTATACCTGCACGACATACTGGAGAAGGTCGAGGACAAGCAGCGGTTGCGCGGGATCATGATCGGACTCGGCGTCGATGTGGTTGGGAAGCCGTTCCTCATGAACCTCTGCGAGGCCCCGCACCTCCTGATTGCCGGAACCACCGGGTCCGGGAAAAGCGTGTGCCTCAACGCGATTCTCGCGAGCATCCTTTTCCAGTACCGTCCGGCCGACGTGCGTCTTCTGCTGGTGGATCCGAAGACGGTGGAGCTGACCATGTACGACGGTATTCCGCATCTACTCCATCCGGTGATCACGGATCCGAAGGAAGCGGCGCGGGTCTTGGAGTACTTGACCGTCGAGATGAAGCAGCGAAACGAACTGTTCCGCCACCACGGGGTCAAGAACATCGAGAGCTACAACACCAAGATCGCGCTGGGAAAGCTGGAAACACAAGGCGAGCGCAAGGAAAAGCTGCCCTACATCGTCTTGATGGTCGATGAGCTCGGCGATCTCGCGCTGGCCAAGGGCGTGGACATCGAAACCCTGCTGGCGAGGCTGGCGCAAATGGCGCGCGCGGCCGGCATCCACATGGTGTTGTCAACGCAGCGGCCGTCCGTGGACGTCATAGTCGGCAAGACCAAGGCGAACTTCCCCACTCGCATCGCGTTTCGCGTGGCGACCAAGGTAGATTCCCGCACCATCATCGACACCATCGGGGCGGACAAGCTGCTGGGGAAAGGCGACATGCTCTACGTCGATTCCCGGACTCCCGTTCCCCTTCGCCTTCATGGCGCGTGGGTCTCGGAGAAGAATATCGACACGCTCATCGCGCATTGGAAGTCGTACCAGTACGAGTCGTCCAGCTTGGTGTTGCGGGAAACGGCGGCCGGAGCGGCCCATGTCGACGATGTGCTCGACCCGCTTTTCGGAGACGCCAAGGGAGTCGTGATCCAATACCGGCAGGGATCGACCTCCCTCCTGCAGAGGAAACTCCACATCGGCTACGCGCGGGCGGCGAGGCTTCTGGATCAGCTCGAACGGAGCGGTGTGGTGGGGCCTCCCGACGGATCCAAACCCCGCGAAGTGTACGTCGACTCGATCGATGAGGAACGGGTGTGATGCGTCGGAAGACCGTGCGTCCGATCCACGTTTACATTTCGACGCTCGGCTGCCCGAAGAATCTCGTCGACAGCGAAGCGGCGGCGACGATCCTGTTTCGATCGGGATGCGTTGTGACCGAGGATCCCCGCGAGGCCGACCTCATGCTCGTGGGCGCGTGTTCGTTCCTGGAAGCGGCTTGGCGCGACACCGTGGAGGAACTGGAACGACTGGCGAGGTTCAAGCGGCCGAAGCGGCCCGGGGCTGCGGGAAGCGGAAAGCGGCTGGTCCTGATGGGCTGCCTGCCGAAACACCGCGGGGAAGACCTCCAAACGGAGCTGCCGTTCGTAGACCACTTCCTGCCCACAGGCGCCCAGGAAAGGCTGCCGGCGCTCATCGAAGCCTGGGGGCGATCGCGACGCGGCCCGGAGCGCTTCATCGACGGGAACGGCGTTGATCGGTTCGCCGGGTTCGAGGATCGCATTCGCTTCACGCCTGCGCACAGTGCTTATGTGAAAGTGGCGGAGGGATGCAACCGGAAGTGCGCGTTCTGCGCGATTCCCACCATCCGCGGCCGTTTGGAGAATCGACCGCTGTCGGCAGTGGTGGCGGAGATGAAACGGCTGGCGGAAACGGGTGTAAAAGAAGTGACGTTGCTGTCGCAGGACATAGCGTCCTACCGCGACGGCCCGGCGCGGTGGGTGGATCTGGTCGACGCGGCGGCGCAGACGGGCGTCCCATGGGTCCGCGTTTTTTACCTTCACCCGGCCGGTATCACCGTCGATCATATCCGCCGTCTCTTCTCCCATCCCTCGGTGGTGAGATATCTCGAAATGCCCGTTCAACATGTTTCGACGCGCTTGCTGCGCCTTATGCGGCGGTCGCATGACGGCGCTCACGTGGTGCGGCTGCTCGATGGTATACGTTCGGAGTTCCCCGATGCCGTTATCCGCAGCGAGGTGATCGTGGGGTTCCCGGGAGAGACGGAACGGGACTTCGGATCGCTGGTGCGGTTCGTGGAGGAATTCCAGTTTGAATCTCTGGGCATTTTCCCGTATTCTCGCGAACCAGGGACGGCGGCAGCGGCGCTCGACGGGGTCGTTCCGGAGCCGGTGGTACGGCAGCGGGTGGAGGAACTCGCGGCGGTACAGGAGGGTGCGTCGTTCGCGGTGCAGTCCGGCCGGATCGGGAAGGTGTTCGACGTGCTGGTGGATCGAGTGGCGGATCGGGAAGAGGGGGGAGAGTCGGGCCATCGCTGGGTGGGGCGCTTCTACGGGCAGGCGCCCGACGTTGACGGCGAAGTGTACATCGAGGCCGAGAGGCTTTCGGTGGGGCGATTCGTCCGGGTACGCATCACGGACGCGGACCTGTTCGACCTGCGGGGGGAGCCGGCGCAATCGACCGGATTATTGACGGAAAACGCTTAACCCGCCCCTGCGATAGGGAGGTATCTTGAATTCACGCTCTCACCGTTCGGCGCAAGCCGCACTCATCGCGCTGGTAGGGCTGGTGGCAGTCGTGCCCGTGAGTTCCTTCGCGGAAGAACCCGCCTTGAGCAACCTCGATCTCATGACAGCTCTGTCCCGGCAAGTGGTCGACCGCCTGATCGACAACTTCGGGGGGGAGGTGACAGGTGGGGCCATCCGCCTGGCGCCCCTTGCGAACACCGAAGAGTACCTGTTCCTCGAGAACGTGTTTTCGCGCGCGCTCGCCGAGCGCAACATCCGACTCGTCGAACGCACCGCACCGGGCGCGGACGCGGACAGCGTCCGCGTGTTCGCGGTCGAATTCCAGGCGATGCTGTTCGACGTCCACTACCCCAAGGCGTACCGGGCTTACCTCTTCGGAGGGAAGCGGGTGAAGCGCGAGGCCCGCGTGCGGATCTTCGCCAAGCTGGTGTCGTCGCGGGACGGGTCCGTGGTTTGGATCGGGGAAGAGCAGGCGGAACGAGCGGATCAGTTCTCGTACGGCGACATCGGACGCGTGCAGGAAGGCTCCTTCGAGTTCGTGAAAGCGGAGGTGCCTAGATCCGGTTGGGGCAAAGTGTTGGAGCCGGTTTTCGTGAGCGCGATCGTTGTCGGCATGATCTACTTATTCTTTTCGAATCAGAGTGACAGTTAGGAAAATCGGCCTCCGCGCCGAAATCCAATCCTTTTCCTCCCCGTACCGGCGCTCGATCATGGTCGTCGCGATGGCGGCGGCGCTTGTGATCGCCGGATGTTCCAAGGAGAATCGGGCGCTCTCGAAGATCGAGGGCGCCTTCGAGCGCGAGGACTACGTGGAGACGGTTGCGCTGTGCAGGCACGCCAATCGCAGCGGCGTGGATGCGGCAGGGGTTTATTATTATTACGGGGCCGCGCTGGTGTCCATGGAGCGCGACTTCGAAGGGTTCCGCCGGCTGGACGACGCGGTCCGCCGT
>JBGSIK010000034.1:0-3844 GCA_041742575.1 Candidatus Krumholzibacteriia bacterium | reverse complement strand
GGTGTAGCGCACGCCCTGGTACCACATCGCGGGCACGGCGCCCGGCGCCGCTGAAAACGAAACCGCGTATGCCGCTGCCCCGTTGCCGGTGTTGAACAACTCGACGGCGAACGTCACCGTGCTGTCCCACCCTGCTTGACGCAACGCGAATCCGCCGGCTCCGCCGTCCCCGATGACACCGTAGCCGTTGGCGTCGACGACCAAGTCGGCGCCGTACATCGTGTCGGCCACGTGCGCGCGCAGGGTGACACTGTCGTATCGGTTCGGGAGGGTCGTACTCGCCGCGTCGACGATCACATTGTAGGTGCCGCCGGCAGCGGCGGCGGGGACCACGAGCGCGATGGTGTAAGAGCGCACCTCTCCAGGGGCGAGCGAAGGCGTCACGAACGGGAGCGGCTGCAAGCCCGCTCCGTCATCCAACAGCACCGCCCAGCCGACGGGTACATTCGCGGTGAGGCGATACCCGTCCGCGTCCAGGCCTTCGTTCTCGACGTCGAGGGCGTAGCGGAGGGTGTCGCCCGGGCTTGCGCCCTTCGCCGACAATCCCCCCGAACCGGTGCCGAGGTTGCCGAAGATGTCGTTGCCGTTGCCATCCACGGCAAGGTCGACGAACTTCCGGAACACGAGCGAAACGTTGTCGACGTACGTCCACGTTTCATACAGATCGTCGTAGAGATTGGCCTGGTCGAAGTACAGCCGGATGGTCCGGCCGGCATAGCTGGTGACGTCGTATCCCACCGGGGCCTGATTGTTGTCGCTGATCCACCCGCTGTCCTTGAACTTGTCGTTCCACTCCGAGAAGGCGAAAGTGATCACGTTGGCAAGAACGATGTTGTTCGTGTTGCGGATGTCGGCCACGAAAGGATCGTAATAGTCACTGTCGTAACCTTGCATGCGGATCTTGAAATTCAGCACCGCCCGCGAGATGTTGCTGGGGATGGCGACGTCCTGGTACATGTAGGCATGCGTGCTTTGCACTTGCGGCGTGTATTTGAAGCCGAGCAGCGCCGAATACTGCCCCGAGTACGGAAGATCGAGCACGACGGCGTGATCGGCGAAGTTGGGATTGTTGATGTTGCCGCGGTACGCGCCGTGCACCCAAGCCGAGCCGAAAGAGCCCGTCTCGAACCCGCCATTCACGACCAGTTCGCCCGCGCCGGCGCCCGACACGCCGACAGCCAGCAAGAACATGGTCACGGCGATCGCGATCCGGCTAGTCATCGCTGCGCCCTCCTCCGAGTTCCTGCAGCATCCAGTCGGAGACGATCAGCTGGACACGCACACCGAACCCGCTTCGCCAAAGATCCGTCCCGCCCAGGTCGGAATCCTCCAAACCGGCGTAACTGTACCCCGCCGACAAGCGGAGGCTCTTGAGGAACAGGCGGCCGATCTCCAGGCCGGCGCCCGTCTTCGCCGTCCCCCCGCGAACACTCAGCACCCGTCCCCACACATCCGCATCCCAGACGCGCGCGAACTGGTAGATGTACTGCGTCAACACCAGATCCGCATCCGAGGTGAGCCCGGCTCCATAGCTCCAGTCTTCGACACGCTTATGCGCGAGCTTCACGCGCACCTCGTGACCGGTCCGGAGGGCGACGTTCACGTCGGTGGCCACGGAGAGCTTCCACGTGATCGCCCCCGGGTTCACGGGGCTGTAGCGCTCGTATGCGTTCTTCACCGTGAAGAGCGTGGTGACGGGGTTGCCCACGGGGCGGTAGGACAGCCCGATCCGGCCGTGATAGCTCAGCTCGTTCGACGCATCGTCCACGGGCGAATACGAGAGCACGTTCTGCATTACGGCGGCGAGCCCCCTCGGGGTCTGAGCGCCGGCGGCGAACTGCACGACATGCCGTGTGCGCTGCTCCTGCCACCGGTACTCATAGAGGCCCTCGCACAGGAAGACCTGGGGTCGGCGGGTGCCCAGGCCCGTCTTCACCGACAGGTAATCGTCCCCCCGGCCGCCGTCGGCGAAGGAGCGGAAGCCCTCCAGCGCGAGCGATCCCGAAAGCTCGGGCCGCAAACGCACGTCCTGGCGCAGCCCCGCGATCGCGCCCATACGGTCGTCGCTGGCGGTGCGGTCCATTGCGTACCGCGTGTATGCCGTGGTCGAGGAGGACAATCTCGATTCCACGCCGGCGCCGAGCTGGTGGGTCCCGACACGCCCGGGAGCGGTGAGATACTCGTAGCTCGCGGCGAACTTGTAACCGCGCCCGAAGGGGATCGCAACCGACGATCGAATGCGGTCGGGGTAGTCCTCTACGAACTCGCCCGTCAGGTTCTTCTCCCACTGCGCTTTCGCTCGAAGGCCCCCGTGCGGCGCGGCGCCCAGCTCCAGCACGGACAGAATTCCATCGTTGCTCTCGGCCGCCTGGTAGTGATGAGCGGCGCGAAGACCGGCGGCAAATTCCATGAGCGATCTCCGGAAGCCGACGACCACTCGAACACTCGACTTCTCCTCGCCGGTCCGATCGAACTCGTGCAGGAATCCGTCGGCTTCGACGGCCATCGACGGTGATACCTTGAGACGGGAGGAGAAACCGGCCTTGATCGTCGCCAGCTCATGGGACCCGCCCCGGAAAGACGGGTTGTTGAAAGTTCCGTCCACGCTCCGCAGGTAAGCCGTGGCTTCGCCGCGCTTGTCGCGCCAAGACGTCTCGACCCGGTAGGCATTGCCGTTTCCCGCGATCTCGTCCTCGCTCCGCGCCACCTCACCGCCGACCGTGAAGGCCGACCATTGCAGTTCTCCGTCGAGGCCGTAGAGGGCATACTGCGCGCCGTCTCCCGAATTGGCCACCGCGGCCGCCCCCGCCCGGTAATGCTCTCCCCTTTCCAGATCGCCGCGTACCCCGTAGAGGTAACGCGACTCGTCGGGGGAGTCCACCTCGTACATGACGACGACCACCACCGGATTGAAGTCGCGATCGGTGGCGTCGATAGGCTCTTTGAACAGAATCGAGCCGTCGAAGGGGTTGATGGTGTAGTCGCGCTCACGGATCATGGGGCGCAGATCGAGCACCTGCTCCGGCCGGAATCGATCGCGGGTTTCCACGAAGATCCGCTCCGAGTTCTCCACGATGGGCGGCTGCGAGAGATAGTAGAAACCGCTTGTGCCGTCCGCCGGGATTTCATCCTGATGCGTCGTGAAATCGGTCTTGGTAACGAACGCCTTCAGCTGTCGATCGTCTTCGACGAGCGAGGTGGTCACACCGGTCGCCGCCCGGTGGTAAGCCAGGAACTCGCCCGCCGTGAGCGGCGTGCGAAAATCGCCGTAGCGCGCGTAAGATTCCCCGCGGTCGACCGAGACGTAGTTGCCGCCCCGGGCGGGAGCGGCGAAGTGAAGTTCGGAGGCGTCCCCGTAGATCGGGTACTGGCGATTGGTTTCGGCTTCTTTGAGCAGCGGGTCTTCGTACCGCCTACGGGTGTCGAGGCGGGCGGTCAGGTCCCATCCGTACGGGAGGACGCGTTGCGCGAAGAGCCGCGCCTCCCCATCGGCTTGCCCTCCGTCTTCGAAACCGTCGATCCCGAGCGGATCTCCGGTGCCGCGCGCGTCGTATACGCCCAGCGACAGGTCGACCACACCGGTCGCGAATTGGGGACGCGAAGGCGCGAGGCACACGACTTCGGTGGCGGCGCGGATCCCCTCGCAATCGATGATGAGCCCGACGCGACGGGGTTCGCCCTGTGGGCGCAGGTTCAACGTGAAGAAGCCGCCGTGGCTCGTGACCTGCAGTCCAGGCGTGGCCGGTCTAGCGTCACCGTCGGCCACGATCGAATCCCCGGACACCACGGTCGCGACCGTGCCGTCGGCCACCGGAAGCCCGAGGCGGTCGATTACGGCGAAACG
>JBGSIK010000033.1:0-2746 GCA_041742575.1 Candidatus Krumholzibacteriia bacterium | reverse complement strand
CGAAGAAGCGACTGCGCAAGTCTCTACGTGCGTAGCCCGCCGTATTTTCTCACCCCCCCGCCTACCGCGGACCGAAGCGATTGGGAGGCCAGCCCGTGAGTTCTCGCGGTTCGGGCCCGGGCATTCCGTCGCCGCCAGCCCCCAGAATATGACGCCCGACCGCCGGCCCTGGGAACCCAACCGGCGGGGACGCGCGGGCCCTAGTTAGGCCGCGAGTGCGACATTAGCGTCTGCACTTACATTTTTTGCCACGAGGATTATCGAGCCTAGTGACTTCGCTCGGCACGCAACCTACGCACCCGTCATCCCCGTCGAAACCAGATCGCCCCCACACCACGGGCAGGCACTTGGTTGACCTCATGAATATAGCAAGAATTCGGCCGGTCGACAACGTCCGCGTGGCCCGAGTCCAGCTGCCGGCGCTCGGCCCTGATGGCGCCGCGCCAGATCCCCTTAGACGGCAACACCTTGGGTTTTGCGGCCGGCCGGGAGTCTGCTATAGTCGCACTGCCATGCCCACTTCCCCGCGAAGTAGAATTCCCACCGAGGGCCCCGTCCGGCTCGACCGGTCGAGTTGCCGCTCGATCGTGGAGCTTTTCGTTAACGGCAATCCGCTCGAGCTCGAGATCGGCGCGGGCAAGGGGAAGTTCCTCCTCTACCGCGCGGGACTCCTGCCGGACGTGAACTTCATCGGCATCGACTACGTCTGGAAGTACCTGAAGATCGGCTGGCAGCGGGCGCAGAAACGCGAGCTCGAGAATCTGCGTTTCTTCAAGGCCGAGGCCATCGAGGTGGTGAAGCATCTGACACCGCCGGAAAGCGTATCGACCTTCCACATTTACTTCCCCGATCCCTGGCACAAGCGGAAGCATCACAAACGCCGCTACCTCACCGCGGATTTCGTCCGTCTGCTCCATGACCGGCTGGTTCCCGGCGGACTACTGGAGCTCGCCACCGACAACTTCGACTACTACATGTGGCTCCAGGCGATGCTGATCGAGGCCGGCGAGGATCTGTGGAGCCGGAGGCGCGAGCAGAAAAACGAGCGGATCTTGAATCCCGAAATGAAGACCAACTTCGAGCTCAAGTACGAGGCCGAGGGACGGGAACTCTACTACCTCGAACTTGCGAAGTAAGTCGAAAACCGACGAGTCACTCGGTGCCTCATCGTGGCGCAGATGGTTTTTGATAACCCAAACGGGCGAGAAGATCGACGAATCTCGGATCCGAGTGCATGAAATTGAAGGCTGGGTCCACGGAGATGGCCGGCAACATCGGCTCGCGATCGCGGTACCCGCGCTCCAGCCAGACCATGACGGAGTCCGTGTGTCGTTGCTGAGCCTGATAATGCGCGATGAAATAGGAGACCAAGTACCCCTCGCTACGGCTTCGTTCCAGAACGGTCGTGAATTCACGGTAGAAGGCGTCGATACCATCGTGTTCGAGGACCCGGCGGACCGCAGCGGCGCCCTCCCGCTGGCGCTCGGTTGTTGCGGTCAGTTCCAGATATCGGGCGCTTGCTGAAGCCGCTCTGTCCGGTTTACCCATGAACTGATAAGCGATGCTTTGCATCAGGTAGCCGCTGGCAAACTCGGGATCGAGACTGAAAACCTTCTGGAACTGGGCGTCGGCGGCATCGAATTCGCCGTTGGCAGCGAGGACCCAACCGGCGACAGCACCCACGATCAGCGAGAGAGGATCGAGTCCCAAGGCGATCCGAACTTCCGCCGCCGCCTCTTTCCTGCGCCCGTCCCTCGCGAGAAACTCCGCGTGCCACTGTCGTGCGTTCGCGTCATTTGGACTGAGCTCGACGGCCCGTTTCAGATAGCGCGCGGCGGCAGCCCGGTCCCAGTCGTACGTCTCCGCGATCACCCCGAGGACGGCGTGCGCAGATCCGACATTGGGATCCAGACTCAAGGCCTTCTCCGCCATCTCCCGTGCTCTCCGATACGCATCGGCGGACGGGACATTGTACGCCCACGTGGGCAGAACCGCGTACGATTCCGCCAGTCCCGCGTACGCAAGGACGCACTCGGGGTCGATGCCAAGAGCTTGCTCGTAGAATCCGATCGCTTTCTGAATCCCCTCGGGCGTCCGCCTGTTCCAGTGAAAGCGACCCTGGAGGTAGAGCTCGTACGCCTCCCTGTTCACGACGGGCGAGGCGGTGAACCGCTCCCGTTCGCCGGCGGTGAGCTCGACTTGGATCTCCCGGGCGACCTCGCTCGCCACGCGCCGCTGCAGGCCGAGCACATCGCTGAGACCGCTCTCATAGCTCTGGGCCCAGAGATGCCGGTCGGTCGCCCCGTCGATGAGCTGCACCGATATCCGCACGCGGTCACCCGCCCAGAGAACGGATCCCTCCAGGATAGTGGCGACATCGAGTTCCCCGGCGATTTCTCGCAGGGATTTGTCCGTGCCCTTGAAGCGCATGACCGATGTGCGCGAAATCACTTTGAGCGCCTTGATACCCGCGAGCTGCGTGATGAGCTCCTCCGTCATCCCGTCGACGAAGAACTCGTTCTCCTCGTCTCGCGAGAGATTCCCTAGAGGGAGAACGGCAATTGAATTCTGGTAGGTCTCGCGTACCGCGGTGGCATCGCCCGCAGGGGACCCCGCCGACCGTTCGCTTTCGATTCCCGCCTTCCGTGGCCAGACCCAGATCGCCGCAACCACGGCGGCTGCGATTATCAGCAAGCCGGCGGCATGCCGCAGTCTCGGTCTCGCGCGAGACGCGGGCGCCGAAGAC
>JBGSIK010000032.1:0-1763 GCA_041742575.1 Candidatus Krumholzibacteriia bacterium | reverse complement strand
GTAAAGCCGCGGGCGGGCGTTCCGGTCGACCCAGCGGCAGCGGTCACGCGCATCCGGACCGAGCGTGAATCGCATCGGGTCACGGGGATGAAACAGCTTGCGGTCGAAAAGGATCGTGATCTCCTGCCCCGACGGGTCCTTCCGCGCCCAGCAGGTATGCTGATTGCGGTAAACCACCAGTGTGTCCACCAGTGTCTCGCCGACGTAGATCTCACCTCGCGCGCCCACCTCGACGTGGACCGGTTCACGCCACTGCCCTTGCGCAGCGGGCGACGGGAGACCACCTGTGGTAAGAACGACGAACGCGAACGCCGCCGCGAATGCGATGTCGATTCGAACACCCATGACGCCTCCTACAGGAACGGAATCCAGTACGAGAGCTTGATCGCGAAGAAATCCTCCCCCTCGGCCGACATCGATTCCCAAAGGCCGGAGACCCCCACCAGATCTCCGTGCGGCTCGAAGCCCAGTCGGTTCTGCTGCCACACCAGGTAGAGCGTGCTGCCCGGATTCCATTCCCAGCGCAGCACCAGGTTCGACCGGAAGGAAACGACATTGAAATCGCTCCGTTGCAAACGAAACGAATCCCCCCCGTCGGTGACCGCGTACGAACCGTTGCCCTCGTACACGATGGTGGTGCCGTCGGTGCCGTAGGTGCGGAGGTCGCGGCCGCCAGCTGTGAGAAGTTCCCCGAAGTCATAATAGCGGCCGCTCGCCGCGAACGGCTCCGCGTAGAGCTCGAGCGTGAAATCGGGCGTGAGGGCCAGGTTCAGGCGCGTCCGCGCGAAGACCTGGCTGCGCTCGATGAAGGAGAACACGTAGCGGTTGCCGTAGGTCTCCTCGCGCCCGCCCGGTATCGTGGTCACGTATTGCCGGTCGTCCACTGTCCGGTAGTACCCCGGGGTGATTCCGATCTCCCAGCGGTCTCCCGGCCGGTACGTGACTTCCGCGGTGGTTTCCGAGGCCCAGCCGCCGTTCTCGTTGCTGCCGCCGAAAGTCATGGCTTGCCAGTAAAGCCGCCCCTGCCGGTTGTTGTTTACGCTGACAATGGCGCTCCAGCTTGCCGGCGTCCCCATGGACGGGCCGCCGCGAGTGAGGGCGTCGCTCTGCGCGCGTGGAGAGAAATCGACGCTCAGGTACGATCCCATGAAATTCCTGAACGTCCATGTCGACTCGAGATCGAGGAAGGAATACTGCCGTTGCCGGCCGAAGTTCCACCCGCCCCCGACGGATGCGCCGACGATGTAGGCTTGGAAAACGCTCCCGGGCGTGTTTTCGCGATAGGTGATTCCAGCGTAGGCGTCGACGTCGTCGGCGGCGTTGAGCCGGCCGACGTCGTTGATTTCGAATCCGGGTGATTCGGCGTTGATCTCCGCTCCCCACAACCAGTGCTTTCCCGCTGCCTTCTCCACACCCAGACGGCCGACCCACCCCGCGAGCGAGGTCCGCGTGGTGTCGAGCGAGACGTACGAAACATCCGGGCGTTGGAAGTAACGCGCGCTCGATGTCTGCACCCGCTCGATCGCGCGCTCGTGGCCCTGCAGGTAGCTGAACCCGAGGCCTCCGTCGATTTCGTACGCGCCGCCGTTGAACCGGAGGTTCCAATCCGCTCCGCCTGTAAGCGCACGGCGAACCAAGAGGTACTGGAGCCCATCCCCGACGGCGCTTTCCGTGGAGACGTCGCGTTCGACTGCGGTCAGGATGATTCCCGCGGTGGAGGCGTCCGCTCCGAACTCCTGCTGCATCCTCAAGACGCCGTATCC